>CAZPXE010000297.1:0-4741 GCA_964590545.1 uncultured Rhodobacterales bacterium
GAAAGATGATGTTCAGGATCTGGTTCAGGTTCATGGCCCGGTCTCCACTCTCTTCGCGCCATATATAGGGGTTTTGTGGCGATTTTCAGGCCCCGTTCGCGCGCAGCGCCTATAGCGTTTCGAGAAAACGTTGAATCGCAAATACCTTGCCGCGCTTCGCGCTCTCAGGACATTTGCGATACGTGTGTCTCAACCATTTCTCGAAACGCTTTAATCCTCAAACAGCTCCGACTGCCCTTCGGTGGCTTCCACCTCATCTTCATCCGCCTCACCCGGCCCCGGCATGGAGCCCGGCGGCGGGCGGTTCTCAAGCAGCCCGGCAGCGCGCAGTTCCTTCAGCCCTGGCAGATCGCGCGCATTTTCCAACCCGAAATGGTCAAGGAAGGTTTGCGTCACCACAAAGGTCGTCGGACGGCCCGGCGTCATTTTGCGACGACCAAAGCGAATCCACTCCATTTCGAGCAGTTGATCCACCGTGCCCCGGCTGACCGACACGCCACGGATTTCCTCAATCTCTGCCCGCGTCACAGGCTGATGATACGCGATAATTGCCAGAGTTTCGATCGCGGCACGGCTCAGCTTGCGGGTCTCGACAGTCTCTTTCTGCATCAAAAAGCCAAGATCGGACGCCGTGCGCATTGCCCAGGCATCACCGATATGCACGACCTGCACACCGCGCCCTTCATAGCGTTTTCGCAGATGAACGAGCGCCTCCGCCGCATCGCAGCCATGGGGCATGCGGGCCTCCAGATCCTTCACGGTGATCGGCTCGGCGGTTGCGAACAGGACCGCTTCCACCATGCGCTCCTGCTCGGCCATGGGCGGCGCATCAAACAGGCTTTCTTCTTGCATTTCAATATCTTCTGACACGAAGCTCACTCTTTCCTGCGAATGTGAATCGGCGCGAATGTCTCGGATTGCTTGATCTCAAGCCGCCCTTCTTTAACCAGTTCCAACGAGGCCGCAAAAGTCGCCGCCGTGGCCGAGCGGCGTTTAAGCGGATCACTTTCCCACCCTTCGGGCAGGAAGGTCGAAATATCGGCCCAATCGCCTGCGAACCCGATCAGCCCCCGCATCCGTTGAAGGGCCTGTTCCATGGTGAACACCTTCTCACGGTCCAACACGAAGGGGCGGAATTCATCCTTGGTGCGGATGCGCGCATAGCCCTGCATCAGGTCCAGCAGCGTCGCTGTGTATTCCACCTTGCGCACGCGGCTGACATCCGTGGTGATCCCGCGCGCAAAGAAATCCCGGCCCAACTGGTCGCGCGCCATCAGCTTGGCGGCGCAGTCGCGCATCGCTTGCAGGCGTTCCAATTGAAAGGCCAGATGCGCGGCAAGCTCTTCGCCAGAAGGCCCCTCTTCGGTCGGGTCAGGCGGCAGCAGCAAACGGGATTTGAGGAAGGCGAGCCATGCCGCCATCACCAGATAATCGGCCGCCAGCTCCAGCCGCAACTTTTTCGCCTTCTCGACAAAGGTCAGATATTGCCGCGCCAGTTGCAGAACCGAAATTTTGCGCAGGTCCACCTTCTGCGTACGCCCCAGCGTCAGCAGCAGATCAAGCGGGCCTTCGAACCCGTCCACATCAACGATCAACGCCTCCGCCGCGAGCCGCTCGGAAACCGAAATCACGTCTTCCTGAAATGTGTCGTCAGACATACACCCGCCCGTCCAGAAGCGCCTCAAGGTCGGCTTCCAGCACGGGAATGTCAATTGGCTGCGGGGGTTTTCGCCAAGTCATCGCAGCCTGTGCGCGGGCTTGCGCTGCGTCGCTCATCTCGCCCGCCGCGTCAGCGACCTCGACGCGCGCGGCGAAATCATCATTGCAATGCAGGATCACGTCACAGCCAGCATCCAGCGACGCGCGACTGCGCTGCGCCAAAGAGCCAGAAAGAGCGCCCATTGAGATATCGTCGGTCATCAGCAAGCCGTCAAAACCAATCCGTTCGCGGATCAACCCAATCACGGCAGGCGATTGTGTTGCCGGTGCGTCGTCGATCGCGTCGAACACGATATGCGCGGTCATACCCATCGGCAGATCGTTCAGCGCACGGAACGGGGCGAAGTCGGTCTCGGTCAAATCGCCCAAAGGAGCCGACAGATGCGGCAGATCCTTATGCGTGTCCAGATTGGCCCGCCCATGTCCCGGCATGTGCTTCATCACCGGCAGAACGCCGCCATCGAGCAATCCGTCCGCCACAGCGCGGCCCAGCTTGGCGATCTGTCCCGGATCGGTTCCATAGCAACGGTTTTTCAGGAATTCATGGGTTTCGGGCCAGAGCAGATCAAGGTTCGGCGCGCAATTGCTGTCGATCCCAACAGCGCGCAGTTCTTCCGCCATAAGCCGCGCGCGCAGATACATCGCGCGTGCCGGATCGCTGGCCCCGCGGGCATGGTCCAAAGCCGGGAGCCATTCGCGCCAATGCGGCCCGCGCAATCGTTGGACGCGGCCGCCCTCCTGATCGACGGTAATCAAGCACTCGCGCCCGACCGCCTCGCGGAACTCAGCACATAAGGCGCGCACTTGATCCGGCGTTTCGATATGGCGCGCGAAAAGGATAAAGCCAAAGGGCTGCACCGCGCGGAACAGCGCCTTTTCATCCGCCGTCAGGCGCGGCCCGTCGCAAGACAGGATGCACGCACCAAACCGGCTCATCTGGTGACGACAGGGATGCAGTCCGCGCCTTCCGCGACCAGCGCCGAGCAGAAGCGGCGCGCGGCAGAGAGGTCGTCAAACCCCATTGCCCGCAGGCGATAGAAGTTGCGCCCGCCAGAAGATGCCTCTTGCACGATTTGCTTTTTGCCAACCATCAGATCGGCAAAGCGGGCTGAGAATTTGGCCCATTCCACCTGCGCGATATCGATACTGTCATAGGCGCCAAGCTGCACGAGCCGCGTGCCTGCGGGCAGGTTGTTCGGATCGAAGCTGGCGGGCTGAGGCGTTGCGGCGAGCGGCTGCGCGCGGCGCTGTTGCGGGCGGGTTGCCGCCAGAGAGGCCTGCGCCGTGGTCGCGACAGCAGGTTCCGCTTGAACCGCGCGCACCGGACGCACCGGGCGTAAACGCGGACGGATAGAGGTTTTTACACCGGGCGCTTCGAGCAAAGCGGCGTCGATAGGAGCGGTGGCAGCGGCTTGCACAACCACTTCCGGGCCACCCGCGATACCGGTTTGCTCAAGCGGCTCCAGCCCTTCGGTCAACACAGCGACCAAGTCTTCAACCGAGCCAGTCTCGGCAGCTGCTGCGACGCGGGCAGGATCGACGGCGGGAACGGTTTCAACCGGTGTTTGCGAAGCTGCATCGCGCGCCTGATCGGCAATGGCCTGTTGCACAATTGCGACGGCTTGGTCATCCATCGGCATGTCTTCTTCGGTCAATTCAACAGGTTGCGGAGCCAGAACAAGGCGGTCCGCAGGCGCAGCTGCGCCGCCATCTGCCGCCACCTGATTCACCGCAAGTCCTTGATGCTGCGCCAGATCACCGCCGGGATTGTCCGGGCGCACCCGCATCTCACCTTCCATCGCGCGCACAACCGGGATGCCCGACACATCGCGCACCATCAGCTTGTAGCCCCAGATACCGACCCCGATCACCAGCGCAACCGACGCAACCGCCCCGGCAACATTCGTAAGCCGCGCCAACGGGTTGCCCGCCGAAGTTGAAGTATCGCTGTAAGTGTCTTGATACGTGGGTACACCGCCGGGATCGGCGTAGGGTTCGTATGCCATGTCTGCCTCGCTGCCCAAACGGTCGTGTCGCCGTTTTACGGGGGTTAACTGCTCTGCCCGGCAGCGGTGCAGATTGTCAGCGCATCTCTTCTGCCGGAACTACGCCCAAGATACCTAAACCCGTTGCAATTACAACGGAAACCGCCCGTGCGAGGGCGATTTTTGGCAGGCTTTCGGCCTCGCTGTCCTGCAAGAAGCGCAGGCTCGGCTGCTCATTGCCCTTGTTCCACAGCCCGTGGAAATCACCCGCGAGTTCATAAAGGTAGAACGCAATCCGGTGCGGCTCATGCGCGTCCGCTGCGCTATCCACCAGACGCGGCCACTCGGCCAGCTTTCGGATCAACCCGAGCTCTGCCGGATCGTCCAGTCCAGAGAAGTCTTGCGCCCCCAAAACCGTGTCAGAAGCATCCCAGCCCTGTTCTGCCGCCTTGCGCAGCACCGAGCACACCCGCGCATGAGCGTATTGCACATAAAACACCGGGTTCTCGCGGCTTTGCTCCAGCACCTTGTCGAAATCAAAATCAAGTGGCGCGTCGTTCTTGCGCGTCAGCATGTGGAAGCGGGTCACATCCGGGCCAACCTCATCCACCACATCTCGCAGGGTCACAAACGTGCCCGCCCGCTTGGACATCTTGAACGGCTGGCCGTTCTTGAACAGCTTCACCAGCTGCGTCAGTTTAATATCCAGTGGAACCTCGCCACCAGACAAGGCCGATACCGCCGCCTTCATCCGCTTGACATAACCGCCATGGTCCGCGCCAAACACATCAATAAGGGCGTCGAAGTCTCTGGAAACCTTGTCATAGTGATAGGCGATATCGGGCGCGAAATAGGTCCAGTTTCCGTCAGATTTCATCACCGGGCGGTCCACATCGTCGCCATGCTCGGTCGACTTGAACAGCGTCTGCTTACGCGGCTCCCAATCTTCGGGCTTCTTGCCCTTGGGCGGCTCCAGCACGCCTTCATAGATCAGCCCCTTGCCGCGCAGATCATCCAGCGCCGCCTCGATCTTGCCA
>CAZPXE010000298.1:0-4724 GCA_964590545.1 uncultured Rhodobacterales bacterium
CCGTGCACAGTCTGCTGATCCTTCATCGGTTTCAGGGGCCGTACAATGGCGGCAGTGATCGAATGGGCTTGTTGGTTTTGTATTGTTTGTGCCTATCCAGCTGGCTTCCGGACGGATTAGGCAAAGAGACTGCCTTCGGGTACTTAGGGGTGCAGGTCATCCTATCTTATTTCATTTCAGGACAAGTGAAGATATTTAACCCCGAATGGCGCAGTGGCCGCGCCTTAGGCGATGTCTTTTCGTTTTCCGCTTATCCCGTTGCGGAATCTTTGCGTGACCTGTCGCATCGGCCTCGTTTGCTTTTTGGGGCGTCATGGTCGGTAATGCTTTTCGAAGTTCTGTTTCCGATCAGCCTTTTGAACAGCTATCTTATCGTCATAGCGCTTGGAGTCGCCATCGCGTTCCATGCTGCGAATTCTTTTCTGTTCGGACTGAACCGTTTTGTGTGGTTCTGGATCGCGTCGTATCCATCAATTCTCTGGCTTCAATCCCGACTGGCTTTAAGTGGTTGAGCCAAGCCGTCGCACATCAAAACCCTCAAACGGGTGGATCAGATTGCTTGCTTAGAATTTTACGCATCGACATCGGTTCCTTGCCCGTGCGTGCGGCAAGAAGGCCAATGATGCCATGCGGTGCATAAAGCGCGAAAAGGATCGCGACGACGCCGATACCAGCAAGATACCAGGCACCGAAATCACCAAAGAGTTCTTGCAGAACAAAGAACAGGACCGCGCCCACGACCGGACCCAAATAGCGGCCCAATCCCCCGACCAAGACCATGAACAACATGAACACAGACCAGTTCACGCCAAAAGCAGTACGGGGCTGATAGGTGATGGCACTGGCAAGCCAGATGGTGCCGGCCAAAGCGCATCCCAATGCCGATATCATGAACATGATCTGTTTGACCCGAAAGGTACTGATCCCAACAGAGCTTGCCGCTTCTTCATCGTCGCGAATGGCTTGGCTTTGTGGGCCAAAGCGCCCTTGAAGAACCAGATAGCTTAGCGAGAGGGCACCCGCCGCCGAGATCACTGCGATGAGGTAGACCGCCGTGCGACGTACATCCGGATCAATCGCGTTCAATGCCACAAGCGAGCGGCCGGTTTCCCCTTGGATCAGCGGATCAAGCATGACGATTGAGCGGATCGCTTCGGCGATCACCCACATCGCGACTGCGAATTCAGCCGCCTTGAGCCGCAAAACGAACCAGGACATTGGCCAAGCGACAATCAATACAAAAGCAGCGCCAACCAAGAGGGCGACAAAAGGTGGAACGCCAAATTCCACAAGGCGAAGGGTGAAATAGCCACCCAAACCGATGAAGGCCTGATGCCCGACTGAAACAAGGCCAGCAAAACCGGCCAGCAAGTTCCACATCACCGCAAGGATTAAATAGACCATCAATAGGGTAAGCTTATCGACGATCAAGGCCGATCCGAACAAAGGAAGCGAAATCAAGAAGGCAAAGACCACCAAGGCAAAACCGATCAATTTTCGGTCCAAAGCCGAATGCGGCGCGACTGAATATGATGGTGTCATGAGAGTTCCTTGTGTGACTTATCTGCAGAAAGATGCAGCTTTTTTTGGATTTTCATCCGAGGTCTCATCAACGTTTTGACACTGGCGTGCAGACCACCGTGCGTGACCGACCAATTGCGCAATAGGCGAAAGAGCAGGACCACAAGAAAGACGGTGTGCCCCGCCAGCAAAGAAAACTGGGCCGAAATCAATCCACCAAGGGTTTGTGAAAGCCCAAGAATAATGCCGCCAATCAATGTCCCCCAAAGGGACCCGATCCCGCCTATAACCACTGCCTCAAAGGCAAAGATCAGCTGGGCAGGTCCAGAATAGGGCGTGACCTGTCCGCGCATGGCAAGGAACACGCCTGCCAATGAGGCGAGGACAACCGCAATGGCTGTAGCAGCGCGGTGGGCTTGGCGTGCATCGACCCCGCAAAGCTCTGCCGCTTCGGGATCAGAGGCCGTGGCGCGAATGGCGCGGCCCAGACGGGTCTGCTTGAGCATCAGATGGAGCGCGCCAATGACAGCAACCGCTGTGACAAAGATGATGACAGGAAGCTTGCCGATGATGATCCCACCGGGCAGGAACCAACTGTCCCAGGACAGGCTGCCTATGTTCGCGCCGAGAGAGCGAATGTCGCTTCCCCAAACACCAAACATGCCGTTTTGGAGCGCCGCGCCAAGTCCGATGGTCACGAGGATGGGTAAAAGAAAACCACCCTTCATGGCGCGTTCAAACATCGTCGCATGCATGACCCAGCCGACGACAGCCATGATCGGCAGCATAAGTGCGATGGCCGCAAAAACGGGTAGTGCGAAGGCTTCGACGAGGGCGATCGTCAGCATTGCACCAAGAACCGCCATATCCCCATGCGCAAGGTTGATGAAGCGCACAACACCGACCATAAGCGAAAGCCCTGCGGCGATGATGGCATAGTAGCCGCCCAATAGAACGCCTTGGATTATGGCCTGTAGCAACCCGTCAAACATGGGCGTCCTCCGCATTTTGAATGCCGAAGTACGCGGCTGTGATTTGGTCTCTGGTGAAGTCCGCGGGCTTGCCGGCAAGCTCTATCCGGCCCTCCGCTATGCAGATGATATGATCCGCAAACCCCAAGGCGCGGTTTAGATCCTGTTCGACGATGATCATACCCATCGAGCGTTCGGTCTTTATGTCCTCAAGCGAAATATAGACTTGCTCAACAGCGGCTGGGGAAAGGCCCAGTGACACTTCATCGAGTATCAAAAGGTCCGGATTGGCGACCAAGGCCCGCGCGATAGCTGCTGCTTGGCGTTGCCCTCCCGATAGGCCGCCCGCTAACTTCTCGGTCAAGGGGATGATCTGCGGGAACGCTTCTAGGGTGCGTTCGATGGTCCAAGGGCCTCGGCGACCGTTTTCAGCCGCGATCGTCAGGTTCTCGCGGACGGTCATATCGGCAAACAGGCGTCGGCCCTCAGGCGACATCGCGATCCCAGCTTTGACCCGCGCAAAGGCGGACAGCGTGGACACGTCTTCACCGTTCAGCAACACACGTCCTTCGGCAAGCGGATGTGCCCCGGCCAAAGCACGCATCAAGGTGGTCTTACCAGCCCCGTTTGAGCCGATCACACACAGGACTTCCCCTTTTTCGACACTTAAACTGACCGAGAGCAGGGCCGTCATAAGACCATGACGACAGGTTATGTCTTGGGCTTCTAGCAGTGTCATTTAGGGTCGCTCCCTAGATAGGCTTTGCGGACGTCTGCGTTGGCCATCACTTCGGATGGATCGCCCTGTGCAAGGACGCGGCCCTCGGCCATGCAAACCAGCCGGTCAATCACTTTCAAAAGGGCGTGCAAAATGTGTTCAATCCAGACGATGGTCATGCCGCTGGTCTTAAGATCGTTGATAAGTTCGATAAGGATCAGAAGTTCCGCTTCGGTCAGACCCCCGCCGATCTCATCCAGGAAAATAACCTGGGGCGCCGTTGCCAATGCCCGCGCAACTTCAAGCCGCTTGCGATCCAAAAGCCCTGTGGCGCCTGCGGCGCTATTGGCCAGGGGCATCAGACCGGTTCGCTCCAGGATATCGCTGGCAGTATCAATGCTTTCGGCATCGCTGAACCCACCACCGGATCTTGCGGCGACAAGAACATTTTCAAAAACGCTGAGACCCAAAAAGGGCTTAGGGACCTGATAAGTGCGGGCAATGCCCATTGCACAGCGGTCTGTCGCAGAGGAGGCCGTAATGTCGTGACCGTTCAACAAGATCTGACCGCCGCTGATCGGGAATGTTCCGGCAAGTGCTCCAAAGAGCGTGGTTTTCCCCGCCCCATTGGGACCGACCACGCCGACGACCTCTCCCCTAGCAGCATGAAACGACACGTCGTCTAACGCCTTTAGGCTGCCGTAGCGCTTTTGCAGATGCGTGGCCGTTAGGTGTAGTGGGGGTTTCCCGACCATTTGGGTTTGCTCAGACATTTTCTATTCTTTCAAAGCAAGATGTCGGCGGCCGCTTAAGGGTATTGCCGCCGACGTTGCGTGGCGTTAGCCGCCAATCTTGTATGGCGTTTGAGGCGCACCGATAGGGACATCCGGGGCCAGCGCATTTGCCGTGATGTTCAGGGCAAATTCGTAGGGACCTTCGCTCGCCTTAACCCATTGGCAATTCACCAAAGGCGCCGTCGCAATGCCCGGCATTGGACCGTTTGCGAAGTCGATGGTGCCAACAGCAGTTTCGACCACAAGCGTATCAAGCGCATTGGCGACAGCGGCTTTGTCTTTCGGATTTCCAGAAGCAACAAGTGCCGCCATGCAAACGTCTAGTAAGGCCGCATTGCCGCCCGCTTGTTGGGTCCACTGCTTGCCAAGCGCCTCTTCGAACCCATCCGCCAGACCGGAACTTGTTAGACCTGTTGCAGGCGACGTCGTTGGGAAGTCCTTGTGCCAGTAGGCGCCCGTGCTAAGTCCATAGCCAAGCTGTCCAAGGCCTTCCATTTCCGCCGCAAACAGACCGGCTTTGGCCATTTGCATGATCTTAACCTGTTGAGCGAGGCCAAGCTGCGCAGCCTGACGCCAGAATACAGGGAAATCAGGCGGGAACGGAAAGGTGTTGATGATTTCAACATTGTTTTGCTTGAAGTAGTTAATTTGGTTTGAGAAGTCCGCGGACATGTTCTCGTAGGGGCCTGCGTCAAAAACCTCAAATCCGGCTTCTTCCAA
>CAZPXE010000299.1:0-4716 GCA_964590545.1 uncultured Rhodobacterales bacterium
GCCCCCCGCATCTTCGGCATTCCACCGGGCTGCAACTTTGCGCAAGCCTTGGTGGACGGGCTGTTGCACCGCTACGAAGGCCAACCGCCCGAAGCGCTCGCGCGGGTCACGATCTATGCCAACACGCGGCGTGCTGCGCGGATGCTGAGCGAGGAATTCAGTGCCAAGGGCAGCCTGTTGTTGCCGCGCATCGGTGTGATTTCGGATCTTGCCGAGGAGCCGCTGCCCGGTGTTGCCAAAGGGCCGGTGCCAAGTGGGTTGCAGCAATTGTTGCACCTGATGCCTGCGGTACTGGCGCTGTTGGAGAACGACCCGGATCTCGCCCCGCGCTCCAGTGTTTTTGATCTCACGCAAACGCTGCTAACGCTTGGCAAAGAGTTCGAAATCGAAGGGCTGGATCTGGCAGCACTTGAGCAGATCGACCCCGGCACGCAGGATTTGCAGGCCCATTGGCAGACCTCGCTGACCTTTTTGACGCTTCTGACGGACGTGCTTGCGGGCGATGGCACAGGGGCGGAAGCGCGGCTCAAACTCGCGACTGATCTCGTGGCCGCACGCTGGCAGAAAACCCCGCCGCAAGACCCGATTTTGGTCGTTGGCTCCACGGGCTCGCGGGGCACAACGCGGGCGTTCATGCGCGCGGTTGCAGCGCTCCCGCAAGGCGCTGTCGTGCTGCCGGGCTTTGAGTTTGGGGTTGGCGCGGGAACCCGCGCGGTTCTGGGCGACGACCCGGATCACCCGCAACACGGCTTTCAGATTTTGGCCGATGCGCTTGGTTTTGGCTGGGACGATGTGCAGAACTGGGGCGATGCGGCGCCCGCAAACGCAAACCGCAACCGCCTGCTCTCAATGGCGCTGCGCCCAGCACCGGTGACGGATCAATGGCTGAGCGAGGGGCCGAGCCTCCTGCCGGAATTGCCCGCCGCGACGCAAGGGTTTGATCTGATCGAAGCACGCGACGAGCGGCAAGAAGCGCTGGCCATTGCGCTGCGCCTGCGCGGGGCCCATGCGGAGGGGAAAACGGCGGCGCTGATCACGCCCAACCGGGTGCTGGCACGGCGCGTCACGGCTGAGCTTGGCCGCTGGAACATCGTGCCCGATGACAGTGGCGGCCAGCCGTTGCATCTCACCCCGCCGGGCATTTTCCTACGCCTCGTGGTCGAGATCATTGGCAACCCTGTGCATCCTGCGGACCTGTTGCGCATCCTCAAACACCCGCTTTGCGCGGGATCAGCGCGCGGGCCCCATCAGGCCATGACCCGCATCGCTGAGGTCTACCTTTTTGCTGGTGGCCCGCCGGTGGTCGATCCGGCTGTGTTGCAAGACTGGTGGGAGGCGATGAAGGACAAGCCAGAGGATGGCGCGGTTTGGGTCGATTGGCTTTGTGCGGCTCTGGAGCAAGCGGGCGATTTGTTTGTAGGCACGCTGCCGGAAATGGCGGCGCGGCATCGTGCTTTGGTTGAGCAATTTGCGGGCGGTGTTCCGGGCGATCCATCCCGGCTTTGGGAGAAGGATGCGGGGGAAAAATCGCTGGCCCTGTTGGAAGAGTTGGACACAGCCGGGGCGCAAGTGACGCGGCTTTCGCCCAATGACTACAAGGCGATCCTGCGCGGCGGGATGAGTGCCACAGAAGCACGGCCCGAAGCCTTTGAGGACACCAAGGGCATCGCGATTTGGGGCACGTTGGAGGCGCGCATTCAATGGGCGGATACAATCGTGCTGGGTGGTTTGAACGAAGGCGTTTGGCCGCGTTTGCCAGCGCCCGATCCGTGGCTGAGCCGAAGCATGCGCGCCGCCGTAGATCTGCCACCAGCGGAGCGGCAAATCGGCTTGTCCGCCCATGATTTCCAACAATCCTGCGGCGCGCCCAATGTGGTGCTGACACGGGCGCAGCGTTCAGGTGGCGAGCCAAGCGTGCCCTCGCGATGGATCACGCGGCTCACGAGCTTGCTGGATGGGCTTGGTGCGCCGGGCCGCGACGCGCTGAGCGCGATGAAAGCCCGGGGCGATCGAACGCTGGCACTGGCCCAAGCGCTTGAAACCCCGCTGCAAGCCGTCGACCCGGCCGCACGCCCGGCCCCATGCCCACCGCTGGACGCGCGCCCGCAGCAGCTTTCCGTCACCCAAATCGAGACCCTGATCCGCGACCCATACGCGATCTATTGCTCTCATGTTCTGCGCCTGCGCCGGCTCAATCCGCCGGGGCGCGTGCCCGATGCGATGGAGCGGGGGACGGTGCTTCATGCGGTGCTGGAGGCGTTTTGGAAGGCCTATCTCAAGGACCGTCAAAGCTTTTCGGCGCAGGATTTTCTGGCCACCGCCGCGACGGCTTTTGAGACTGCCGTGCCATGGCCCGTCGCGCGGCGCCGCTGGTATGCGCGGCTGGAACGCATTGCGGAGCGCTTCGTGAGCGAGGAACTGGAGCGGCGCGATTTTGCGAGCCCCTTTGCGATTGAAACCAAAGGCGCGCGTGAGATGAAGGGGCTGCCCTATCCGTTCAAGCTGACCGCACGCGCGGATCGGGTGGATCAGATGCCCGATGGCCGCCTTGCGATATATGATTACAAAGCGGGCGGGATTTCCAACAAAAACCAGATCAAAACCTTCGCCAAACAGCTGCCTTTGGAAGCCGCGATTGCCGAGGCCGGGGGCTTTGAAAACCTGCCGCCAGCCCCCGTGGGCAAGCTTGCGCTGCTGGGCTTTTCTGCGACCTCCAATCACCTGACAGAGTTGCTGGAGGATGAGGTTGAAGCGGAAAAGCACTGGGACGAATTGGCTGAGCTGATTGCAGGGTATTTTGACCCTACAAAGGGCTATTCCGCGAGGCTTCGCCCACAACTCTTGGCCAGTTTCACCAGCGATTATGAGCATCTGTCGCGCTTTGGCGAATGGTCCGACAGCGACGAAACCAACCCGGTGCAAGTGCCATGAGCAACGCCGCAACTGAGGCCCAAACCCATGCCGCCCGCCCTCATGCCTCGACCTGGGTTTCGGCCAATGCGGGCTCGGGCAAAACCCGCGTTCTGACCAACCGCGTGGCGCGTTTGCTGTTGGCCGGGGCCGCGCCGCATCGGATTTTATGCCTGACCTATACCAAGGCGGCGGCCTCGGAAATGCAGTCGCGGCTCTTTGCGGAGCTGGGCACTTGGGCGATGATGCCGCGCGCGGAACTGATGGCGACGCTGGCGGGGCTGGGCGAGGATACCCAGACGATTTCCGACGAAAAGCTGGCCACCGCGCGGCGTTTGTTTGCCCAAGCGCTGGAGACGCCGGGGGGGCTGAAAATCCAGACGATCCATGCGTTTTGCGGGGCGCTTCTGCGTCAGTTCCCGCTGGAGGCTGGCGTGTCGCCGGGGTTTCGCGAGCTGGATGATTTGCAAGCGCAACAGGTGCAAAATGACGTGCTGGATGGCATGGCTGAGAGCGACCCGGAGGGGGTGTTCGCTCAGCTGGTCTACCATCTGGGCGATGGGGATATTGATAGCCTGATCAGCGAAATCCTGAAGCATCGCAGAGGCTTCCGCGCCGGAGCTGATGCAGAAGATTTCGAGGTGGCGCTCTCGGCGGAGCGCGGGCTGATCTTGGCGGTGATGATGGATGATATCGCAGGCGGGCTGAGCCGTGATCTGCTGATGGATTGGGCGAGCGTGCTGCAGGGCGGCGGCAAAACCGATCAGGACATTGCCCGTGGTCTGGCCGCTTTTGCTGCCACGCGCAATTTTGATCCGCTGATCACAGCGCTGCTCACGGGCAGCAAAACTGCCCGCAAAACCCTTGGCACCGCCGCGATCAAAAAGATCAGGCCGGATATCTCCGAGCGCCTGCACGAACTGGCGGCTCAGGCGGAGGATGCCCATCAGCGCTATTATGCCTCGCTCGCCGCGCAGCGCTCTATCGTGCTGGCCCGCTTTGCGCAGGCGTTTTTGCACTCCTATGAACGGCGCAAATCCGAGCTGGGCGTGCTCGACTTTGATGATCTGATCGAGCGCTCCGGCGCGTTGCTCGCCAATACGGAGTATGGCAGCTGGGTGCTCTATCGCCTCGATGGGGGCCTCGATCACGTGCTGATCGACGAGGCCCAAGACACCAGCCCGCCGCAATGGGATTTGATCAAATCTCTGACGGAGGCGTTCTTTGATGGCGAGGGTTCTGCGCGGCAGGGGCGCACGATTTTTGTGGTGGGCGACAAGAAACAGTCGATCTATTCGTTTCAGGGTGCCGATCCGCGCGTGTTCGACCAGATGCAGGGCTATTTCGCGGATCGCTTGGCGCCGGTGTCTGAAGGCTTGGTCAAAAGCGAGCTGCTCTATTCCTTCCGCACAGCGCCCAAGATTTTGCAACTTGTGGATGCGGTGATGCAGGGCGGTGACGCGGCGGTTGAGCATCGGGCGTTTCACGACGCGCGGCCCGGTCGGGTTGAGCTGTGGCCATTTCTGGAAACGCCGGAAAAGGAAGAAGAAACGCCGTGGTTTGACCCGCAAGACAAGCCATCCGCAGCCGATCCCGCGCTGCGCTTGGCCACGCATGTGGCCGAGTTCATTGCCGAGCGGGTGGCGCGGGGCAAAAGCTATATCCTGCCCGGCACCCAAAGCGACAAAGACGGGCCCAAGGTCATCCAGCCCAAGGATTTCCTGATCCTCGTGTCGCGCCGCTCGACCGTGTTTCACGGCATCATCAACGCGCTCAAATCCGCTGGCGTGCCGGTGGCTGGCTCGG
>CAZPXE010000300.1:0-4677 GCA_964590545.1 uncultured Rhodobacterales bacterium
ATCACGCGAGCTTCCCAAGCTTAAGTTACGGGTTCAATTCCCGTTACCCGCTCCAGACCCTTTTCAAAACTCGCGCGAGAAAGAGACGCCACAAGAGTAGCTGGTGGCCTCGAACAAGGCGATATTTGATTTTGTTTTCCGTGCTGTACAGGTTGGCCGCGGCGTGAACCCGCGCCACTGAAAGCGACTGTCTTCAAGCGTTACGGATATCTGTGTGAAACTGTCGGCCCGGCGTTTGGTGGTGGCGGGAAAGATGCCTTCGAAATGACGCTCCCCATAGGACAGCGCGATATCGAAACGAGTTCCGTTGCCCAGTCGTTTGCGTCCCCCAATTTGCAGCACGTTGCCGTCATAACGCTGATGCGCGCGGCCCGGATTGCTGTCTTCGAGCCGCAGGCCGAGCCAGAATTGATTGCCTTGCGGCATCAGCCATGTGTGGCGCAGGGTGCCGAAACGGTCTTTACCTGACCGGTCCGGATCGACTGAAAAGCGTATATCATCTTGCACCAGCGACACGTCCAAGCGGCGGCGCGGGGCGAGACGCAGGCCGAAGTCGAGCTTGGCAGTACGGGTTTTTTCCCGCTCACTGTCCATGCGTTCGCGGCGCTCGCCAGCTGCAATCTGAAAATAGCCCCAATCAGTTTGGCGCAGCCAGCTGAGTTGCAAGCTCGCAGAGTTACGATCTTCGAAACTCGACCGGTCGGCGGTGCTGCGTGCAAGGCTCCAGTCCAGTTGCAACTGATCTTTTGGGCTTGGGGCAGACCGCAAAAACCCTGCAAGGCCATAGGTCAGAATAGTTCCACTTTGCGCCCGCGATGCGTCAGCTATTCGAAGCGTCCCGAAAGCGCTGTCAAAGGTCGCCGAATCCGAACCGCCATTTACGTTGGTCGTTGGTTCGACGTTGAAAATCAGCCGCACGCCCCATGGCCGGTCCCCGGCGATACGTTGTATCACAGCTAGGTAGAGCGCGCGTTTGGACGGATCGACGCTTCGATCGGCCAGAATCTGGAAATGGTATTGCGCCGCGGCATATTGCTTGTTCAAGAGCAAGGCATAGGCAAGCTCTTCGCGGATGGCGTTTGCGTCAGGTGCCCGGCGCAACAAGTCTCTGAGGCGTGTGATTGCCTCAGAGTATGCACCGCTCGCACGAAGGGCCTGCGCTTCGGCAAAACGTTCTGAATCCCCTTGCGTGGTTTGCGCAATTGACGGGACCGGAATAGCCGCAAAGAAGCACAGGACAGATGCCTGCAGAACACGCCGCAGACCAAAGCAGAAACCCAACATAAGACGATTTAGCGGCGGGTGCCTACGAAGCCGCCCGCGACCGTACCAGTGCCTTGACTTGTGTGAAATGTGCCAATCACCCCAGTCGATCCAATGCGACCTTCAAGTGGTATATCGACGGAAGCAAATTCTGAGGGGATCCTGACATTGCCCCCCAAATTCGCGCCAGAGATGCTGCCGTCGACAGTCAGGAAACCATCAGAGCCAGTCAGGTTGCCGTTGTTGAAATCTGCGACCAGAGTGATGTCACCGGGCGTAGTTGTCGCCACCAATGAACCGCCGAACTCTGGTAGATCGCGCTCCGCGTCCTTTCCGATCGCCAAACCATATTCCGCGTCATAGACCGCAAATCCGCCTGTTTGAACGGCCCCGACATTCGGGTTGCTGCTTCGCGCAACCGCGGTGACGACTTGTGCGGTATCTCTGTCTAAGCCAGCGACATAGGCAACGAGGCCGACTTGTGGGCTCGAAACACTGCCGCGCCGGACGTTGGACAATGACACATCCGGCACGCTTCCGTTTAACGCCACGCGCTCACTTCGGACCAAACTGTCCGGGGGGCCATCACTACCCCCACAAGCTGTTACTGAAAACAAGCTACTTACAGCGGCCAAAAGGCCAAAATATTTATGTCTCTCAAAACACCCCTTTATTTTCCCGCACACAGAACAGCGCCTGACACAAATTGTAACAGGTCTAATTTGGGGTTTGTTTACAATTTGAGGTGTTTTTTTCGCATATGGAGAGAGGATTTCCATCAGGGCGGGTATCGCTCTCGGCGTCCGCCCTGATGCCTGAACGTTACCCGGCCATTAACACCTCGCCGAACTCTTCTTTCAGCTTGCGCTTCAGCACCTTGCCGGTCGCTCCTAATGGAAGCGCTTCGACGAAAATCACCCGGTCCGGCACTTGCCATTTGGCGATCTTTCCGTCGAACACGCTTAGCACGTCGTCGGCGCTGGGGTCTTGGCCTTCGGCTTTGATGGCGATCAGGATTGGGCGTTCGTCCCATTTTTCGTGGCGCGCACCGATGACGGCGGCGTTGGCGATGCCCGGATGCCCGATGGCCATGTTTTCCAGATCGACCGAAGAAATCCACTCACCGCCCGATTTGATGATGTCTTTCGAGCGGTCCTTGATCGTCAGATAGCCGTCCGGGTCCAGCGTTGCCACATCGCCAGTAGCAAACCAGCCATTGTCCAGCGCCGCGCCGCGTTCGGTCTTGAAGTAACTGTCAAGGATCCAAGGCCCCCGGCAGACAAGATCACCCTGCGCCGCGCCATCATGGGGCAGGAAGCCGCCCTCTTCGTCTATGATCGCCAGTTCGACGCCATATGGCGGGCGGCCTTGGTTTTCGCGCAGCTTGTGTTGCTCTGCTTCGGGCAGGTTGCCGTGTTTCGCGAGGGGCCGGTTGGTCGAGCCGAGCGGCGACATTTCCGTCATACCCCACGCGTGGATCGTATCGACACCATAAGTGTCGCGGAAAGTGTCGATCATCGAGGGCGGACAGGCCGAGCCGCCCACCACAGTGCGCGTCAGGCTGTCCAGTTTCGCCCCGGATTTCGCCGCTTCGCCCAGCAGGCCCAGCCAGATCGTCGGCACGCCAAGCGCAATTGTCACGCCATAGGATTCAATCAGCCGCACCAGAGAGGCGCCGTCCAGCCCCGGCCCCGGCAGGATCAGCCGTGCGCCGGACATAGCGGCGGCATAGGGCGTTCCCCATGCATTCACATGGAACATCGGCACAACGGGCAGCACCACATCCGAGGCGGAAAAGCCGATGCAATCCACGGTGTTGGACGCGAAAGCATGCAGCAAGGTAGAGCGATGCGAGTACAGCACGCCCTTGGGATTGCCCGTCGTCCCCGACGTGTAGCAGAGCGAAGAGGCCGTCTTTTCATCGAATTGCGGCCAGTCATAGCCCGCGCCCTTCCCGGCGATGAAATCATCATAAAGGATGATGCCCGGCAGGCTTTCTGAGGCGCCGCCATCTTCGGCTTCCATCAGAATGATATGCTCAACATGCTCTAGCTGATCGCGCACAGCGGCGACGAGCGGGACAAAGGTGCGTTCGATGAACAGCACCTTATCTTCGGCATGGTTCAGGATATACGCCAACTCGCGCGGGGCGAGGCGTGGGTTGATCGTGTGGCACACAAATCCGCCGCCAGAGGTGCCGAAGTAAATCTCAAGGTGCCGCCGGTTGTTCCACGCGATCGTGCCACAGCGGGCCTGTTCGGGAAGGTTCAGCCCGCTCAGCGCGTCTGCCACGGCGCGGGCGTTGGCCCCGACCTGACCCCAAGTCGTCGTCTCATCCCCGCCGCCAGTATTGACCGAGATGATTTCCGTATCCTTGTGATACCGCGCCGCATGGGCGATCAAACTCGAAATCAACAACTCGTCTGCCATCATCTGACCGAGCATTGGCCTCTCCTCCCATTGTTTGTTCTGCGCATGGTGCCAAGGCGTGCGCGCCCTTGCAACCGCAACCCCGGCCCGTTACGCGACGATACATGCAGTATCACACCGCGCTCAGCCCGTCCGAACAGATTGCCCTTGGCATCGACCCGCCGCAAACGCTGGCGATGGGCGATATGGTGCGGTTTTCGGAACTGGACGTGCTGAACCATGTCAACAACGCGCGGTATGTGGAATGGTTTGAGCGGCTGCGCATCGCCTATGTGCAGCATATCGGCCTGTCGGATTATCGCGGCGCGCCGGATGCGCCGCGCATTGTCATCAGGTCGGGCACGATCCATTATCGGCAGGAAATGCGGATGGATGAAAGCTATGTGGTGACATGCACCTGCACCGCGTTTCGGCGCACCAGCTTCACCCTTGCGCAGCAGCTTTGGTCGGGTGGCACGCTGCGGGCCACGTTTGATTGTGTTCTGGTGCTACGCACGCAGGGCGGAGCGGCAGGTTTCCCGATCCCGGAGCGAATCAAAGCCCATTTTGCAGATATAGAAGGCGCGATTGCTGGCGGGTAAACGGCTGGCAACTGGCCTGAGATTGTCAGCTGACAATCAGGAAAACGAAACGTTTTCAGCGCTTAACAAGGCGTTCCTCAACCGCGCCCACTAGCCACGATGCGTTAGCACAAAGTCCACCAGCGCGCGGGTTGAGCCGTCTTTGCCTTGCGCCGACGCCTCACCCGTCACCACAGGACCCAGCGCAGTGGCCAGTTCCTTGCCCAGCTCAACGCCCCATTGATCGTAGGAATTGATCCCTAAAATCGCCCCTTCGATGAACACGCGATGCTCATACAGCGCGATGATCTTGCCAAGCGTCGCCGGGTCCAGAAGCGGGTAGATCAGCGTGGTTGAGGGGCGGTTGCCCGGGAAGACGCGATGCGCCGCTTGGCGCTCTAGCTCTGCGCCGTCGAATTTATCG
>CAZPXE010000301.1:0-4657 GCA_964590545.1 uncultured Rhodobacterales bacterium
TTTCGTCCGCCAAGTGGCACCGCTGGGCATTCTTGTTTTGGGCCAGTTGCTGGTCATGCGGGTCCGCTCGATTGACCTGTCGGGCGCAGGCGTTCTTCTTCTGGTCAACTATTTGATCGCCTCGGGATTGCTCAACGGCGTTCCACTACCGCTTGTCTTGCTGCTGTCGCTTGGCATTGGCTGCCTTGTCGGGCTGTTCAACGGCTACCTTGTGGCCAAGCGCAAAGTATCCGCCGTGATCGCGACCCTTGCTGTCACTGTCATCATTGCAGGCTTCGTTCAGTATTTGGCAAGCGGCAAGCCCCCGGGAAACATGCCGGAAGTCATGAACGACGCTTACAAACTGAAGTGGGGGCCCCTGCCATTGCCGGTTCTTTTATGGCTTGCCCTCACGGCGCTGATGGCCGTGTTCCTGTCGCGCTTTGTTTTTGGTCGTTTCATTATGGCAGTGGGCGAAAACCCGACTGCATCTCATTTTGCGGGCGTCCCGGTCGAACGCACCGTCCTAATTGCACACATCATAGCAGGGTTCTTTGCGGGCATCGCCGCACTGGTCCAATCTGCCTCCGTTGCCGTTGGCAGCCTGCGCTTGGGGCTTGAAATGCCGATTGATGCGGTCGCTGCTACAATCCTGGGCGGCGTCATCTTTGGGCGGGGTGACGGAGGCGTCTGGGGTCCCTTCTTTGGAGTGCTCTGCTTTGCGCTGTTGTTTGTCGTGATGACCAGCTTCGGCGTGCCGGAACCCGGAAAACAGATCGCGCGCGGCCTGATCATTCTTCTGGCGGCAATATTCTATGGCCTGAACACCAAGAACGCTTAACGACTGATTGAAAGGATCATGAGATGACCGAAAAACGCATAATGTGCTTTGGCGATAGCCTCACCTGGGGCTGGGTGCCTGTCATCGAAGGCGTTCCCACGACGCGGTATCCCGCAAATGTACGTTGGACCGGTGTGATGCAAAAAGAACTTGGCGACGAATATGTCGTCATCGAAGAAGGTCTGAGCGCACGAACGACATCCCTTAATGACCCAACCGATCCCAGACTGGACGGCAGTGCATACCTTCCATCTGCTCTGGCGAGCCACTTCCCGCTTGATCTCGTGATCATCATGCTGGGGACAAACGATACGAAAGCTTACTTTCACCGCACCCCCTTTGAGGTGGCGGCAGGCATGTCGAAGCTTGTCGGACAAGTGCTGACATCAGCTGGAGGCGTCGGAACGATCTATCCCGCACCACAAGTTTTGATTGTTGCACCGCCCCCCCTCACGCCAATGCCGCACGCGTATTTCCAGTCACTCTTTGGTGGGGCACATGAAAAATCTAATGCATTCAGCAAGCAGTACGCCGATCTCGCTGATTTCATGAAGGTTGGGTTCTTTGATGCCGGAGATGTGATTTCAACTGATGGTATCGACGGTATCCACCTTACAGAAGAAAACAACGCCATGCTTGGTCGGGCACTTGCTGCAAGAGTACATAGGCTATTCGCCTCTTAACGTTCGACCAATGCCGAACTGCCCACCGCATTAAAGCCAACACCAATCTAACTATCTGAACATCGCCGTTAGCTCTCGGAAAAAATGCGAAGGGGGGCAATGGGAAGAATGAATGACGGCTCTGACGACCTTAGCTGTAACACCGCAGAGAACAGTTGCGCCCTCAAAGGGATGCTGCATCAGCAATAGCAGCGCGAGCAAAAGGCAGCTTTGTCCGCACTCTGTGAGTTCGCCCATCATCTGATTTTGCAGGCGCAGCGAATGTCGGCTATGCGGGCTGCTACTGCAGCATCCTCCGACTACCGCGAGTGACCGCTATGGGCCGCGAGCACCTGATCTAGGTATGTAATATCCGAAGAGTCTAAGGGCGTTCCAGAAGCCCTATCCTTTTTTTCGCCCACAATTATTCGGATCGAACAAAAGCGTCCGACAAAAAGTAGGTCCGAAGCGGCTCCCGGCATACGAGAACCAGAATTATCGCGTGCATCGCGGATGCTGCAAAGAACATGGAAGCACCGAAAAGCTGAATCATGAAAAACTCTGGCCAAGGGACGGTCAAGTGGATGATGTAGGCTGACAAAGCGTCCCAGATCGCGACGGTATTCCAAACGACGATGGTCGTCCAAGCGAACAGGCCGCGGCACCTCCAGATTAGATAAGCAACTGCAAAACCAAAAAGCCCAACGATTGCGTCTCCCAACAGCGGCATAAGCCAGGCGATTGGCGGATCCCCCGGGCTATCGCCGCCGACACGGTGAAGGAACGCGAGAGTCATAGCTCTACCCGCCAGCATGAGTGTCAAAATCAGTGTTATTTTCCTATGCATGGCCGAGCCCTCGCAATGGTGGTGAGATTAGAGGGTCATGCTGTTTGTACAGGTACAAAGCGCCACGCGCTGTCCATCGGAACGATCCTGCCAATGCCCGGAAACGGAAAGTGGTACCCTGCAACGAGCGTGCGACGGTCGGCAGCCTCGGCAAACAGCCTGCGCCTTGTATCGGCCGCGGCCGTGCTATCCATCTCAACGCCAAGGGCCCAGTCCGGCTCTTCGGGCCCGACAAGATAGTGCACTGCGGCGTCCATCATGTGCAGAAGCGTCTCGTCGCTATCGCTGATCAGGAAAGCATGGTGCCCCAGAGTATGGCCCGGAGCGGCGAGTGCTGTAATGCCGGGTACGATTTCGTCGCCATCGCCGTAAGGCTGCATGAGCGCGCGGACAGGTTCAAGTTGCGCATTTCCAACCGCCAGCATCATATTCATGAAGGTTTGGTCTTCGCCGGGCTTTTGCGTCCAGAACTCCATCTCTGCGGGCGGCATATGATAGCTGGCATTTTTAAAAATTGGTTCGCCATTGCGGCTGCATGACCCGATGTGATCCGGGTGGCCGTGGCTGAGGATGACGTTGGTGATTTCGTCGGGGGCAACGCCGATTGCCTGCAAACTGGCCAACAAGCGGCCATTGTCTGGTTCGTTGCCGGGGAACGTGACGTCGCCCATGCCTGTGTCGAGCAGAACTTTGCGCGGGCCGCTTTCGATGTAAGTGATTTGCATGTGCAGGCTGACCGTCTCGGTCGGCAGGCCGTAGGAGGCCAGGAAGGGCTCGACCGTGCCTTGGGGCTGATTGGCAGCGAAAGCGGAAGCGGGAAAGGTGAAGCGTGCATCATCGATCATGGTTACGCGCAATTTGCCGATGTTGAACCGATGGATCGCGCGCATTGGCGCCGAACTCATCGGTTCCGCCATTCCCGTTTGGGCGCTGGCCAACATACTTGCGGTGCCAAGCGCCGGTGCTGTCATCAGAAGGGTTCTGCGTGAGATTGTTGGGCCTTGCGTCATCTGTGCTCTCCAAACGTGAAAGTGTCTGCTGCGGCCCAAGTTGCACGGCTTGCGCTGAACGGTTAATGATAGGAAGTTCAAAATTCTTGATCCTACGTTCAGAATGGCGTGGTGTCTCTTGGACAATCGCATCGAGCTTTTGCAAATGGGTGCAGTTCAACATCAAAGGAAATCGCCACATGCAATCCGACGCCGATGCTTTGAGCGACGTTCTGAGAATGGTGCATTTGCGCGCGTGCATCTATTTCGTGAAAGACATGCCCGCGCCTTGGGGGATGGACATTCCAGCGGTCGCCAACGGTCCACTGCACATGGTGTTGGACGGTTCATGTGTGCTTGTGGTCGATGGTAAAGAGGTCAACTTGATGACGGGGGATGCGGTGCTGCTGCCTCATGGAGCGCGGCACCAGATGCTTGATACCTCCGGCACCAATCCTGAGCCCGGACCGAACGTGATGCAACGGCTACTGGACCCGGGTTATTGCGCGCCCGATGTCAGCGCGACCCGGATGTTGTGCGGACATTTCGAATGGGACAGCATCTTTGAACATCCAATGTTCAGAGAATTGCCGGCGGTTATGGTCGTTCGAAATGTCTTCTCTGGAGTTGAAGCCGAACGGTTTAAGGCCATCGTTAGCCTAATCACTGCGGAAAGCGAAAACCTGAGGCCCGGTCATTCAGCCGTTGCAGATCGCATGGGAGAGGTTCTGTTCGTCAGTATGTTGCGACATTGGATGGTCGAGAACAAACCCGAGAAGGGCTTGCTTGCGACGATTGACAATCCGGGCCTGTCGCGCGCGCTGCACCAAATTCATAATTTACCAGACGAAGCCTTGAACTTGAACGTGCTTGCCAGAACAGCGGGCATGTCCCGGACGTCTTTTGCAGTCCAGTTCCGGGAGCGGATGGGCGTGCCACCTGCCGAGTATCTGGCCCGCTGGCGGATGCTCAAGGCGCGTCAATTGTTACTTCAAACCGATTTGCCGACGTCCGATATTTGCAGTCTCGTCGGCTATGGCTCGGATGCGGCTTTCTCGCGGGCCTTCAAGCGCGAGTTCGGCGAGCCGCCATCCAGGGTCCGTCAATTCAAGCGTCCGGCATAGAACGCACATCTTCTCCCAGCGTTGATTTGCAAAAAGGCTTCTTGTCTGTCTCCAATCGGCATGCATGGCCTATCCCACCAATTGTCCAGTTTTCCAATGTAGACCAAGTCTCATGCGAGGGCGCCATCAAAATGCTGCGCTGCGCACGAACGGCTGCTTTCGAGGATCTGAAGGGCGAGTTTAGGAATACATTCAATGGCGGCTAAGGGCCGTCC
>CAZPXE010000302.1:0-4657 GCA_964590545.1 uncultured Rhodobacterales bacterium
CCCCGGATCGGGGTCCGGGGCGCGGCGTTATGCTTGGCTCTGGCCGCGCCAGCGGCTGCAGAGGTGGACCTAACGCCGCCCGCTTCCGCGACGCAAGCTGAGGGGCTGGCAGCATGGGCGCGGATATATGAGGTTGCCTCGCATCCGCGCTGTGCCAATTGCCATGTCGGCGCGTCGGATGTGCCGATGTGGTCGGGGCCAAGCTATGGCAAGACCCGGCCGCACGGCATGGCGATCCGGGCGGGGGACAGCCGGATTGGCGTGGAATACATCCCCTGCGCGACGTGCCACGTCACGGATATCGCCGAGCGCGGCAATCCCGCGCCCCATGAAGCGCCGCGCGTTGCCGCACCGTGGCAACTGGCCCCGGTTGAAGCGGACTGGTTCGGACAGGACGCCGTGACGATCTGCACCCAGTTGCGCGACCCGGAAACCAACGGCGATCGGGACCTGACAGACCTCGCCGCGCATCTGGACCATGACGTGATCCTGCACTGGGCATGGAACCCCGGCGGCGGGCGCGAACCGGCGCCTTTTTCGCTTCAAGAGCATGTGACCGATTTGCTGACATGGGGAACGGCAGGTTTTCCCTGTCCTACCGAGGGTTGAGGGCACATTAGCCCAGCGTGAATGTAGCGTGAAAAGTGAACGTGTTTGCAACCACACGTAGTTGGTTGGCTTGATTCCTTTTTGGGCCCCTCCCAGCCTGATGTTCAGTTTGAACGGAACCAAGGCAGGGGCCCCTGACATGACAACGCATTCAGTAACACTCGACGGCTTTACGTCGTTTTCATCCTTTGGAACGACCTACTTCTGGAACAACGAAAGCGAATATTTCGAATTCTTCGATCCGGGTTCGACGCCTAACCTTGTCTTTGACATCGAATTGGACGGCAATTGGACACAAGCCGGACTCGGCATCAGCGACGGTTCTGCCGATATTTCGGATAGCGGCGCCGTGGCTGGCTCTTTCCGGGAACTTGATGCGATCTTTCTGAACCAAGGCGACCACGTGATTGACCTGAGTGGCACGGATGTCGCGTCCATATTCGGCTTCGACCCGGCGAATTATGATATCACCCTTGGCCAGTATATCTCAAATCTCGACTTGGCCTCGGACAGCGCAAACACCGCGGATGTGACCCTGAACGGCTTTTTCGGTCGGGTGAACATTGGCGCGGGCAGCAAAGACATCGTCTTTAACGGGGGCGGCCAGTTCGCCTCGCTTGGCGCAGGGGACAACACAGTCACAGTTGGTAGCAACGCAGTCGATTTTCTGCGCGCAGGTCGGTTCGGCGAAGGCGGAACAAACATCATCTCCAACGGGTCAGGCCGGATCAATAACTTGGAGGTAAGCGGCGCGGTTCACAACATCACAGTCGGCAGCGCCGATATCCGCCAGATCAAGATCAATGAGGGTGTAGCGACGATCACCGCCAACAACGTCACAGGTGAGATCGATAGCCTGCGTTCCTTCGGCGAGAACACGATCACCGCCAATGCACGCCTGCGCAATGTTGAGTTGAGCGAGTTCGATGACGTTTTGACACTGTCGGGGGGCGCTCAGCAGATCAATACAGGCGGCGGGAATGACACGCTGACCACCACCGCCGAGTGGATTGGTAGCGTCAACCTGTCCTCCGGCGATGACGTGCTGAACGTTTCCGGAGCGGCCGGGATCGATGCAGTTGTGCTGGGCTCTGGTAATAACTCGGTCAACATCACTGGCGGAAGCATCCTGACCGCGACCGCAAATAGTGACGATGATACCTTCAATGTGAATGGGGGGCGGATCGAAACTATTCGCGCGTCGAACGGGCAAAATGAGTTGCATGTTAGCGCTGGCGGCTCTGTTGAAGCGTTCGTTAGCTATAGCGGCGATGATACGGTCACCCTGACCAGTGGGCGCATCGCAAGCCTGGATGCTGGCAACGGCGCAAATACCATAACCGCAACCGGCGGCGAAATTGGCAGCGCGGCGACCGGGTCGGACAATGACGCGATTGCACTGTCAGGAACTGCGCGGATCAATATCTCGGATTTGAGCGGCGGCAACGACACACTGACGCTTATTGGCGATGCGCGCATCGACGCGGTGCATTTGGGTTCAGGTAACAATTTCGCCAGTTTGTCCGACGATAGCGGCATTGGCATCCTCGGCGCTTGGGAAGATGACGATACGCTGAATGTGTCAGGCAATGCTTATGTGGGTGCGGCCGATCTCAGCAGTGGCAACAACACAGTCAACCTCAACGGCGGCAGCGTGGATGTTTTTCGCGCCTCGAGCGGCAATGACACTGTGAATATCAATGGCGGGCACATTTCGACTGCGGAACTGGCTCAGGGCGACAATAGTGTGACCATTGATGGCGGAGGACGGATCAACACCATCCTGACTGGCGACGGCACGGATGTGATCAATGTGATTGACGGCAGCGTCAGCAGTGTGAGTTCCGATGCGGGCGATGACAGTGTAACCACAGGGGATGACTGGACCACCAGTATTCAGACCGGCGAAGGTAATGACACAGTTACAATCGGCTCGGGCGGTGCTGGTCTTGTGAATATGTGGCGCGGGGATGATACCGTGACGACCGGGGACGGATTCGTCCGGGCGATTGACGTCGGAACCAACAATGCCGGTTTTGCAGATGACGACGTCGTAACAATCGGCAGCGGTGGCGCGCAGGCTGTGTCGACCCAGAATGGCAATGACATTGTGAACATGGGCGATACGTTCATCTCCAACATGCAACTCGGCGCGGGCGATGACATCGTTTACATCAACAAAACCGAAGGTCGGGGCGGTGCTTACATCACCGGGCAAGCGGGCATCGACACGCTCGACTTTTCCGGCACGTCACAGGCGATCAATGTAACGCTGTCGCAAAGCGGACGCTGGCAAAACATCTCGAACCTCGAAAACTCGCTGGACTACAGCCTCGTTGAATTGGGGTATTTCGGCATCTCAGGCTCTATTGAAAACATCGTCGGCACTGACTTTGGCGATATCCTGAAAGGCAGTAGCGTCGACACGAGCAATGGCCTCACGGGCGAGAATGTGCTCAGTGGTGGGCTTGGCGATGACCAAATCTTTGGCTGGGCGGGCAATGATATCCTGAACGGCGAAGAAGGGAATGACCGTCTGGTTGGCGGCTTTGGCAATGACGAGTTGAATGGTGGCGGCGGGCGAGACATCCTTCTCGCAGGCGAAGGCGACGACCTTGTGGTTGGCGGAAGCGGCAACGACGATGTATTTGGTGGGCTCGGCAACGATACGCTTCTCGGCGGCGATAGCGTGGACCGTCTTTATGCCGGGGCTGGGGATGATCTGCTCAATGGCGGCGGCGGGCGAGACCTGCTGTTCGGTGGCGCGGGTCGCGACACGTTCATCTTCGAGGACGTCGCCAATCTGAGCTTCAACCGCATCAAAGACTGGCAGGACGGGCTTGATGTGATCGACCTGAGCGATTTCGGCTTTGCCAATTTCGGTGACGTCTCCGCTCTCGCCAACACGTTCGATGTCGATGACGTGCGTATTCTGTTCGAGCCGGGCAAGGCGATCATCATCGAAAATCTGGCCATAGCGGACTTCGACGCCAGCGACGTGATCCTGTAACCTCCCCGAAGCGGGCGGCGCGTAAACGATTGCGCGCGTCGCCCCTTCCCTTGGCCCGCAATCT
The DNA here is from genome assembly GCA_964590545.1 of uncultured Rhodobacterales bacterium. GTDB lineage: Bacteria > Pseudomonadota > Alphaproteobacteria > Rhodobacterales > Rhodobacteraceae > Aliishimia. The sequence continues at coordinate 3,684 of CAZPXE010000302.1, forward strand.
GGGCCATGACCGGGGCATGAGCAAAACTGCCCTCGTCACCGGCTCCGCTGGCTTTATTGGCTATTTCACAACCCGCGCCTTGCTGGATCAGGGCTGGCAAGTGGTCGGGCTGGATGCGCTGACGGACTACTACGATGTGGCTCTGAAAGAGCGGCGGCACGCGATGCTGGCGCAGTCGGCTGGATTTTCGCCTGTTGTGGAGCGGTTGGAGACGCCGGGTGCGTTGCAAGACCTGTTTGCGCAGCACAAGCCGGACCTAGTGATCCACCTCGCCGCGCAGGCCGGGGTGCGATATTCCATCGACAATCCGGCCTCTTACGTGCAGGCCAACCTTGTCGGCACCGCGGAGTTACTGGAAGCCGCGCGCGCCCATCCCCCGGCGCATATGCTGCTGGCCTCCACCTCGTCGGTCTATGGCGCGAATACCGAGATGCCCTATCGCGAAACAGACAAGGTCGACGCGCAGATGTCCTTTTATGCCGCGACAAAGAAGGCGACCGAGGCGCTGGCCCATAGCTACGCCCACCTGTACGATCTGCCGATTACCATGTTCCGCTTCTTTACCGTCTACGGACCGTGGGGCCGCCCGGATATGGCGCATTTCAAATTCACCCGCGCGATCCTGAATGGCGATCCCATTGACGTTTATAACAATGGCGAAATGATGCGCGATTTCACCTATATTGACGATCTGGTGGACGGCATCACAGCGCTGGCCGCCGCCATTCCCGACCCCGCCGCGCCTGTGGACGGCGACAGCCTCTCGCCCGTCGCGCCCTTCCGCGTGGTCAATATTGGCAACGGTGCACCGGTCAAACTGATGGACTACATTGCCGCGATTGAGGCCGCCTGCGGCGCCGAGGCCCAGAAAAAATTCCTGCCCATGCAACCCGGCGACGTGCCTGCCACATGGGCCGACGCGAGCCTTTTGGAAACCCTCACCGGCACCCGCCCGCAAACGCCCGTCACTGACG
>CAZPXE010000303.1:0-4653 GCA_964590545.1 uncultured Rhodobacterales bacterium
TCAGTCGCAAAATCTGACGAATTGAGAGGGGTGGATTAATGGGTCCTGACCCTAGTATTCGGGCGGCGTGCAATCGCCACCGGCAAAGCACGTCTCGACCGTGCGGATCATCTGGAAATCGGGGTCGGAAAAGAGAAACCCGCCGCACGCGCCTTGCAGTAATTCGTAGCCAACGTCGGTGCGTTTCAGGAAAGCCAGCGCCAGCCCCGGCTGCGGGCGCGGGCACCAAGGACCCGCGCAGGCGACAATCAGCGTGAGGTTCGCGCGGAAGGGTTCGGTGAAACCGTCCTGTGCCAGCGAATAGCCTTTCAGCCGCGCCTTGATCTTTGTGCGCGGCGGGGTTTGGTCCTGTTTGGTCCAATCGGTTTTGGGCAGTTTGCTTGTGTCGAAGCTCAATTCGCCCTCAACGACCACATAGGGGTCCGGGCTTTCGGCAGCTTCGGTGTAGGCATTCTGAACAAAGTACGGCGCGCAAGAAAGGGCAGCCGCCTGCACCGGGGCCAGCAGGGCCAGAGCAAGCACCGCCCAGCGGATCATGACAGATGCTCGGCGAAGGCGTCCAGCACGGCGGCATAGACATCACGTTTGAACGGGACGATGTGGTCGAGCAATTCGGACGGGGGCAGCCACTTCCAAGACGAAAACTCGGGATGCGCGGTTTCGATATTTACCTGATCATCGGTTCCCGTGAAATCGAGCAGGAACCATTTCTGCTCTTGCCCGCGATATTTGCCCTTCCACAGCTTCGGGACCAGATCGTGGGGCAATTCGTAGGGCAGCCAGCCTTCGGTCTCGGCTGCGATGGTCACGAGGTCCTTGGTGATCCCGGTTTCCTCCCACAACTCGCGCAGCGCGGCCTTTGCCGGGTCCTCGCCGGGATCGACACCGCCTTGGGGCATTTGCCATGCATCGGTGTAGCGGTCATTGCGTTGGCCGACGAACACATCGCCCGCCGCATTGCGCACCATCAGCCCGACGCAGGGGCGGTAGGGGAGTTGGGCAATCTCTTCGGGGGTCATGATATGGCTCCGGTTTGGGTGGCAGGTTTGTGGATTAGAACAGGCCAGAGGTCCAGACCCGACGGCACGCGCCCGCTTGACGCGGCGTTCCGCGTGACATTGCCCCGGCCCCGTGGCGGATTACCTGCGCGTTAAGGAGGAACTTTGATGACCCACTATCCGCATCTGCTCGCCCCGCTTGATCTGGGCTTTACGACACTGAAGAACCGCGTGCTCATGGGCTCTATGCATACAGGGCTGGAGGAGACCGGCGATTGGAACCGGGTCGCGGAGTTCTATGCCGAGCGGGCGCGGGGTGAGGTGGCGCTGATGGTGACGGGCGGGATTGGTCCGAACCTTGAAGGGTCTGTTCTGCCGGGCGCGGCGATGATGACGACCGAGAAGGATGTGGCGAACCACGCTGTCGTGACGGACCGGGTGCATGAGGCGGGCGGGAAGATCGCGATGCAAATCCTCCATGCCGGGCGCTATGCCTATGGGCCGAAATGCGTGGCGCCCTCGGCGATAAAGTCCCCGATCTCGCCCTTTGCGCCAACGGAATTGGACGAGGGCGGTATCGAAAAGCAGATCAGCGACATCGTGAACGCCGCCAAGCTGGCGCAGCAGGCGGGCTATGACGGGGTCGAGATTATGGGCTCGGAAGGGTATTTCCTGAACCAGTTCATCGTGACCCATACCAACAAACGCGAGGACCGCTGGGGCGGGAGTTATGAGAACCGCATCCGCCTGCCCATAGACGTTGTGCGCCGCACGCGAGAGGCGGTTGGCACCGATTTCATCATCATCTACCGGCTGAGCATGATTGATCTGGTGCCGAACGGCTCCACGACCGAGGAAGTCATCCAGCTTGCCAAGGAAGTCGAGAAGGCCGGGGCGAGCATCATCAACACCGGCATCGGCTGGCATGAGGCACGCATTCCGACGATTGCCACCTCGGTGCCGCGCAAGGCCTTTGCTTGGGTGACGAAAAAGCTAATGGGGCATGTGTCGATCCCCGTTATCACATCGAACCGCATCAACACGCCGGAGGTCGGCGAAGAGGTGTTGGCGGATGGCTGCGCCGACATGATCTCTATGGCGCGGCCCATGCTGGCGGATGCACATTTCGTGAAGAAAGCGATGGGCAATGAGGCGGGGCAGATTGCACCATGTATCGCCTGCAACCAAGCCTGTCTGGATCATACATTTGGCGGCAAGCTGACGTCATGCCTTGTGAACCCGCGCGCGTGCCATGAGACGGAACTGGTCGTGGCCCCTGCCGACACGCGCAAATCTATCGCCATTGTCGGCGCAGGGCCAGCGGGGCTGAGCACTGCGATCACTTGCGCCGAGCGGGGGCATAAGGTCACCGTTATCGACCGCGCGGCAGAGGTTGGCGGGCAGCTCAACCTTGCCAAGCAGATCCCCGGCAAGGAAGAGTTCTGGGGCTTTGTCGATTGGTACCGCACCATGATGGATGTGCATGAGATTGATGTGCGTCTGAACACCGAGGCCACAGCGGAAACGCTGGACGGCTTTGACGAGGTGATCATCGCCACCGGCGTCACCCCGCGCGATCCGGAAATTCCGGGGCAGGACCGCGCAGGCGTTGTGTCTTACATCGATATTCTGACCGGCAAGGCCAAGGCGGGCGAGAACGTCGCTGTGATCGGCGCGGGCGGGATTGGCTTCGATGTGTCCGAATATCTGGTGCACGAAGGCGACAGCCCGACCGAGAACTTGCCGCTGTGGATGAAGGAATGGGGTGTTGCAGACCCGAGCGAGCACCGCTCTGGCCTCGCCCCTGAAGGTCCGCAGCCACACGCGCCTGCGCGCAATGTTACGCTGCTGCAACGCAAGGCCGAAAAGCACGGCAGGCGGCTGGGCAAAACGACCGGCTGGATTCACCGCGCGTCGCTGAAGATGAAGCAGGTGAACTTCGTCGGCGGTGTGAATTACGAGCGGATTGATGATGCCGGGCTGCATGTCTCGTTTGGCGATGCGCGCGAGAACCCGCAAGTGATCCCGGCAGATACCATTGTGCTGTGCGCGGGCCAGAACCCGCTGCGCGAATTGGCCGATGCGCTGGACGCAAAGGGGGTGCCTTGTCATGTAATCGGCGGTGCCGATGTGGCAGCGGAGTTGGACGCAAAACGGGCGATTGATCAGGGCACACGGCTGGCGGCGGGCCTGTAACCGCCATCCGCCCGTGGAGATCGGTGGAATTCCGCACATTTGGCACGAACTGTATGACAATTGACGAATTGGACCTTGCGGTCAAATAACTGGCTGTGCAACCTGTTCACGAGACTAAGTATCGGGGTCTTTTCTCAATCCATGAAGCAGTCTGAGGCAGAAATTCGTGCTGGCATGCCCGAGGTATACCCTCGGCTCTGGCGGTATGCCTTGTCTCTGACAGCGCGCCGTGACTGGGCAGAGGACCTTTGCCAAAAGGCCTGCCTGCGCGCGCTTGAAAAATCCGACAGCTTTGAGGCGGGCACCCATGTGGACCGCTGGATGTTCCGCATGATGCACAATCTGTGGATCAACGAGTTGCGCGCAACCCGCGTGCGCACGGGTGGTGGGCTGGTCCCGGTCGAGGATACTCCGCTGGAAGACACAGCTCCGGATTCAGAATCGAATATTTTCACAGGAGAGGTGTTATCAGCAGTGAATGGGTTGCCAGAAGCGCAACGTGCCTGTGTCATGCTGGCCTATGTTGAAGGCTACAGCTATCAGGAATGCGCGACTATACTGGATGTACCCATTGGAACGATAATGAGCCGCCTAGCGGCAGCGCGGGGCAAACTTGCGCATTTGAAACGAAGCGAGAAGGCCTGACATTGTGACCGAGCAAAGTCGCGCATTTACGGACGAAGAGCTGACCGCCTTCCTGGATGGGGAAGCCGGGGACGCGGACATGCGCGCCATCGAGGCGGCGCTGTCGACGGACGAAGCTCTGGCCGAACGTGTGCTGATGCTCGATATTCCGAAGGCTGAGATCGCTGCCAGCTTCGACGCGCTTCTGGCGCGCGCCCCGGCGATGCCGGACTTGCCCCCGCCATTGGCCCTGCCGCCCTCGACAGAAGACACCGCCCCAAAGAGCAATGTCGTCCCCATGGCCGCCGCCCGCCGCCGCTGGGTTGGGCCGTCTTTGGGCCTTGGCACTGGGATCGCCGCCGGGATCGCGATGGCGCTGGGCTTTGGCTGGTCGCTGCAAGAACCCGCTGCCCCTGTTGCGCAGAAGAAGGGCTGGATTGCGACAGTCGCGCAGTATCAGATGCTGTATACACCGCAAACGCTGATGGCCTCCGGCCCCGCACAGCCGGATAGTTTGGCAAGCGTGTCGGAAGCTGTGGGGCTGGACCTGACGGCGCTGGGTAGTGTCGAAGGGCTGACTTTTCACCGCGCGCAGGAACTTGGGTTCAACGGCAAGGCGCTTATCCAGATCAGCTATACCTTGCCCGACGGCACGCCCTTCGCCATCTGCATCCTGCGCAGCGACAAGCCACAGGGCCAGACGCGCGTGCAAACCGTTGAAGGCATGGCCGCGGCTGATTTCAACACCGGCACCCATGGCGTTCTGCTGATCGGCGGGCAAGATCAGGGCGTGGTCGAAACACTCGCCCCCAAGGTTGGCGAGCTGCTATAAGGC
>CAZPXE010000304.1:0-4610 GCA_964590545.1 uncultured Rhodobacterales bacterium
GCGCCTTTACGCGCGATTATGTGCGACACCTCCGCTAGACCTTTCTTCCAAGAAAGGCCCCACAGCGTTTCTTGAAGAAACGCCACGGCGCATTTTTCTTGCAAGAGACGACTTATGGGCGGCTGAGGATTCCACCGCCGACGGCTGCGCTGACACCGGTTGTGCTCGGGCAGGATGTCGGCAGGCCCCGCGCCACGCGCGCTGCAAGGAAGGCAAAAGCTTGCGCTTCCAGCATATCGCCGTCGAGCCCAACCGCGTCCACCGGCTCCACCGGACAATCCAGCGAGACCGCCAGCATCTGCATCAGCACCGGATTGAGCCGCCCGCCCCCTGTCACCAACACGCGGGACGGCGGCGCGGGGCAATGCTCCATCCCGGCCGCGACGGCGGCGGCGCACATGGCCGTGAGCGTTGCGGCGGCATCGGCGTCTTCGAGTTCCGACACCAGCCCGATCATCTGCGGGAAATCATTTCGGTCCAGCGATTTGGGCGGGATGCGCGCGAAATATGGCTCGGCAAGGAACAATTCCAACGCGCCCTGCTCTACCTCGCCCTGCGCAGCAATGGCCCCGTCCTTGTCAAAGGGGACCCCGCGCCGCGCGGTGAGCAGATCGTTGATCGGCGCGTTGGCGGGCCCCGTGTCAAACGCCAGCAGCGCGCCGGGTGACTGCGGCTCTGGGATGCGCGGGTCCACATAGGTCAGGTTGCCAACTCCGCCGAGGTTGAGAAAACACAGCGGCCCCTCCGCCCCGATATGCCGCGCCAGCGCGTGGTGATAGAAGGGCGCAAGCGGCGCGCCTTCGCCGCCAAGTCCCACATCGGCGCTTCGAAAATCCCACACGACGGGCGTGCCAAGCGCTTGTGCCAGCGCCGCCCCGTCGCCCACTTGCAGCGTGCCTTGGGCGCGGGGCGCATGGGCAAGAGTTTGGCCATGAAAGCCGATCAGGTCCGCATCAAACCGGGCGAGCAATTCGGTATGGGCGGTTTGGATCACCTCTGACGCCGCGTCGACCTCTGGCCCGGCCCATTTGCCAAGGCCCGCGCGCAGCACCGCGCGTTCGGCGTCGGAATAGGCGCGATAGCCCGTCTCGCCAAAGGCTTCGATGCTCACCCCATCAGTGTATAACAGCGCCGCATCGACCCCATCCAATGACGTGCCCGACATCGCGCCCAGCACCCATTTCGCGCCCGCCTCTTTCATGCTCTTCCCCTTCCGCCCCGTTTCGCTATAGATGCCGTGCAATACGAACCCGAGGCAAGACATGACCTACCATCCCAAATCAGATTTCATGGGCGTGATGATGCAGCGCGGCTTTCTGGCCGATTGCACCGATTATCAGGCGCTGGACGAGGCTTTGGTAAAAGGCGTTGTGCCGGGCTATATCGGGTTCGATGCGACGGCGAAGTCCCTGCATGTGGGCAGCTTGATCCAGATCATGACCCTGCGCTGGCTGCAAAAGACGGGCCACAAGCCGATCACCCTGATGGGCGGCGGCACCACGAAAGTGGGCGATCCGTCCTTCCGCGCAGATGAGCGGCCTTTGCTGGATGCCGCTGCGATTGATGCCAATATCGACGGGATCAAGCAGGTTTTCGCGAAGTATATCGCCTATGAGACGGGCCCGATGCCCTCAAGTAGCGAAGCGGTAGGGCAAGATAACGCCGCGCTGATGCTCAACAATGCCGAGTGGCTCGATGGGCTCAATTACCTTGAGTTCCTGCGCGACATCGGGCGGCACTTTTCGGTCAACCGGATGCTGTCCTTCGAGAGCGTGAAGTCTCGGATCGACCGCGAGCAATCGCTGTCCTTCCTCGAATTCAACTACATGATCCTGCAAGCCTATGATTTCCTTGAGCTGAACCGCCGCTATGGCTGTCTGGTGCAGTTCGGCGGGTCGGACCAATGGGGCAACATCGTCAACGGGATCGATCTGACGCGCCGCGTGATCGACAACCAGATCTTCGGTCTGACCACACCGCTTTTGACCACGGCGGATGGCAAGAAGATGGGCAAGTCTGCCGATGGCGCGGTCTGGCTGAACGCTGATATGCGCAGCCCGTATGAGTTCTGGCAATTCTGGCGCAACACGCTCGATGCGGATGTGGGCCGCTTCCTCAAGCTTTACACAGAGCTACCTGTAGATGAGTGCGAGCGCCTCGGCGCGCTGGCGGGCTCGGAGATCAACGCGGCGAAAATCATCCTTGCCAACGAGATCACCACGCTCTGCCACGGCGCGGATGCGGCAGCGGCGGCGGAAGCCACGGCGCGCGAAGTGTTCGAAAAGGGCGGCGTTGGGGAGGATTTGCCGACGCTAGAAGTGACTGAGGCCGATCTGCCGCTGTCGATTGTGCAGGCGATTGTGCGCTCGGGACTCGCAAAGTCCGGCAAAGAGGCCAAACGCTTGATTGGTGAGAATGGCGCGAAGATCGACGACCAGCCGTTGACCGATCCCGGACTGATGCTGGATGCAGGCGCTTTGTCGTCGCCGGTGAAGCTCTCTGCGGGCAAAAAGCGCCATGCGTTGGTGACACTGGCGGGCTAGGGTCGGCGCCCCATCCTTGGTTCAATGAAAGACATAGCCGCCCCGGACCTGCTCCGGGGCCGCGATCCGTCAAACGATCTTGCGCCGCCGCACTGCGCCCAGACCTGCAAGGCCCGCGATCAGCAGGACACCCGATGCCGGCAGCGGAACTGCTGCGGCCCGCTGGGAAATGGTCCACGCCGTTGCATCAAACGGAATATCCTCGATGAGGAACGCCCGATCCGGAATGTTTGTTCCCGCCGAAGCGTCCGCGATGAAAAAGAACCCCACCCCCAAGGCACAATCGCCAAGCGTGTCCGCGCAGACATCCATGACCGTGCCGCTCAGCGACATCGCTGCGGGTACCCCCGGAATACCGACAAAGCCCGAGGCGCTCTCAAACAAAAGACTGTCTGCAAAGAACATGCCGTTTAAGGACACATCTTCGATCGCCTCGATCGTAATCGTATCCATATCTGCGCCCAGCGTGCCTTGCGTGACGCCGCTCAGGACCGCGCCACTGTCGAACACGTAGTCCCACTCAAACGTTGCGGCCTGTGACGCTCCGGATGCAAGAGACATACTCAGCGCGATAGATGAAAGTATTTTCATTTTGCTTCAATCCCTTAACTGCCTGTCTCCGTTTTAGCAAAGCTGCCCCTAATCACGCAACGCTCCGCCTCAGCAAGGGGCGCGGCTGTCACTCATTTACATCCATGGCGCGCATTTGCATAACTGCTGCCAACCCAGCCAAGGACCTCATGCATGTCACGTCTCACGCGCACCGCTGCCACCTTCCCGCCGCCTGTGATGGAAGCGCGCCGCTGGCTTGATGGCGTCACCTTCCCGGCGGACCGCCCGCTGATGAATGTCAGTCAAGCTGCCCCGGTCGAGCCGCCTGTCGAGGGGCTGCGGCGGGCGATTGCGGACGCGGCGATGAGCGACGATGCCGCGCATCTTTATGGGCCGGTGCTGGGTTTGCCTGCGCTCCGGGCGGAGTTGGCGGCGACCACGGCGCGGATCTATGGCGGCGCGGTCACGGCGGATCAGGTCGCGATCACCTCTGGCTGCAACCAAGCCTTCGCGGCCGCCATCGCCACGCTGTGCGGTGAAGGGGATGAGGTCATCCTGCCAACCCCCTGGTATTTCAATCATAAAATGTGGCTCGATATGTCAGGCGTCGCCGCGATCCCGCTGGAGACCGGCCCCGACCTGCTGCCCGACGTTGAGGCTTGCGCGGCGCTCATTACCCCCCGCACCCGCGCCATCGCACTTGTCAGTCCGAACAATCCCGGCGGTGTTGAGTACCCCGCCGCCCTGCTCGCCGCCTTCCGCGATCTGGCGCGGGAACACGGGCTGGCGCTGATCCTCGACGAGACTTATCGCGATTTCCATAGCCAGCCCGGCGCGCCGCATGATCTTTTCGCGGACGATAGTTGGTCCGACACGCTGATCCACCTCTATTCTTTCTCCAAAGCCTACCGCCTGACCGGACACCGGGTCGGCGCGATTGTCGCCAGTGAGGACCGCCTTGCAGGTGTCGAAAAGTTCCTCGACACCGTCGCGATCTGCCCCGGACAACTGGGTCAAGCGGGCGCGCTGTGGGGGATGCAGAACCTTGGCCAATGGCTGGCCGGCGAACGGGACGAAATCCTGACCCGGCGCCGCGCCATTGAAGACGGTTTCCCGGCGCTGGCCGCCAAAGGTTGGCAGCTGCTCGGCGTCGGTGCGTATTTCGCCTATGTGCGGCACCCGTTCGAGACACCCTCAAACCTGCTCGCCCCCGATCTGGTCAAAACCGCAGGGCTGCTGTGCCTGCCCGGCACCATGTTCCACCCGGAAGGCTCCTCACGCGCAGCAAGCGAACTCCGCATCGCCTTCGCGAACCTCGACGCCGAGGGTATCGCCGACATGTATGAGCGCCTCGCCGCCCTCTAGGCGGCTTCGCTTGGCGACATAAACTCCGGGGGGGGCGAAAGGCGACGGCCCCCTCACACATGCAAAGCATGTGTTGCCGGGTTACGCCCGCCGCGGCGCGTCAGGCTTAGGTTGACCCCCTCCACCTTCGCAAACACGCACCCACATCGC
>CAZPXE010000305.1:0-4583 GCA_964590545.1 uncultured Rhodobacterales bacterium
TGCCGATGGTCTGGGCGATCATCGCCATCGGCGCGCTGGGCTTCGTTGTCTGGGCACACCACATGTACACCGTGGGCATGACGCTGAACCAACAAGCCTACTTCATGTTGGCTACGATGGTCATCGCGGTACCGACCGGTGTGAAGGTCTTCTCTTGGATCGCGACCATGTGGGGTGGCTCGATTGAGCTGAAAACCCCGATGCTTTGGGCGCTTGGCTTCCTCTTCCTGTTCACCTTGGGTGGCGTGACAGGCATCGTCCTGTCTCAGGCTGCAGTGGACCGCTATTACCACGACACGTACTATGTTGTGGCGCACTTCCACTACGTGATGAGCCTTGGTGCGGTCTTCGCAATCTTCGCAGGCATCTACTTCTACCTGCCGAAAATGTCCGGCCGTATGTATCCTGAATGGGCTGGTAAGCTGCACTTCTGGGCGATGTTCATCGGTGCCAACCTGACCTTCTTCCCCCAACACTTCCTGGGCCGTCAGGGCATGCCACGTCGCTACATCGACTACCCGGAAGCCTTCGCGTACTGGAACTGGTGGTCCTCTATGGGCGCATTCCTGTCCTTCGCCAGCTTCGTGTTCTTCTTCGGCGTGATCGCTTGGACCCTGCTGCGCGGCGCTCGCGTGACGGAAAACAACCCATGGAACGAATACGCCGACACGCTGGAATGGACCCTGCCCTCCCCACCGCCCGAACACACGTTCGAGCAACTTCCGAAACAGGAAGACTGGGACAAGGGCCACGCGCACTAAGCGTTGGTCAACAAAAAAGACGAAAAGCCCCGGACATTGTCTAGGGCTTTTTAATTTTAGGAGGCGATTTTGTTCCGCATTAAACGAGTTTTGATTGCTATTTTACTGAGCGCACCGCCTTCTCTAGCCTGCACTATTCAGCAGAGCCCAGATATGCGGTTTGCTCTGAGAGCTGATCTGGTGTTTGTTGGGGAAGTGAAGGCGCACAAGCAAGTTCAGTTGTCAGAAAACGCACGCCATGGTGTGCCAGTCCTGGTAGTAACGATCACCGAAACACTGTCAGGACCAGAAAAACCGACTATCGACTTAGTGGTTCCCAACGCCAGTTTGGCCCGGGTGGTTGCGTTACTCCCTATCGGAACCAACGTTGTCGCCGCAGCGTCAGACTACGTAGCTTTAGGATGGCGACGACTTGACACTGAAAACCCGACATTTGCGCTCTCGTGCATGTGTGGTTGCGACTTGTTCTTCCACGCCGATACCGAGAAAGGTCGCGGTCTGAGATCAATGTTCGATGGCGAAGGAGATCCGGAGATCGAAGCAAGCTTGCTGAACACGCTGTTCGGCTTCGATCAAGTCTTGTATTAAAACCGCAAACCGGGCCGGCGGGCGGGCGCATTTGAGCGCTGCTCAAACAGTTCCGCCCCGCCGGGTTTACTGGTTCAGGACCGAGGGCCAGTTCGCATCGCCCTCCTTGATCCGCCGCGCTTGCGCTGCGTTCCACAGCGCGCGGACGGGCCGCGAATAGTTGAGATACAGTTTGCCATCCACAATCGTCCATGCTTTGGGGTCAGTCGGCGCGGTATAACCTTCGCTCACAGCATAGGCGCAATAGCCGCCATATTGCGGTGCATAAGCTTCTGGGTTCGCCGCAAACGCATCCCGGTTCGCCTCTGTCGCAAAACGCCATGTCGCCCCGTTCCACTCATGCGTGATACCTTCGGCCCCAGCCACCGGCTTGCCATCGGTGAAATAGGCCACCACATCGCTGCCATCCACGGCAATCCCACCTTCGGTATAAATAGACGCCGTCGCCGCCTGCCCGGCCCCCGCAAAGCTGATCGCCAGCCCCGCCCCTGCCGCGGCGATGAAGAAAGTACGTCGGTTGATCTGCATAGGGCTCACTCCTCTGACCATGTGCTGCCCCCAAGATTGGCAGCCGCGCGCAAAAGGCCAGCTTTCTCACTCGCCCCTGACAGCTTTGTGTTTTATCGAAACACAGCTTGGCCCGCCCCGACGATGTGCTATTTCTTGACTCAGCATCAAGAAAATCGATCTATGCAATGCCTTTCCAATGGACAACCGCTCCCGACGCCCCCGTGCGGGAAATGCGCCTCTGGCCGCACCAATCCCTGCCCGCGCGCGGCATGGCAGCCTTTGTGCTGACGACCTTTACACTGATCCTGATCCCTACCCTGCCCCTGCTCGGCTCACCGATCCTTTGGGCGCTGCTGCCATTTTTACTGCTGGCGGTCTGGGCGATCTACTTCGCGCTGCAATCCAACTATAAATCGCGAAAGATTACAGAGGTGCTGACCCTCGACGACACGCAAGCCCGCCTGATCCGGACCGAGCCGAACGGGCAAACGCAGACATGGGATTGCAACCGCTATTGGGCACGCGTGACCAAGTATAACGACAAAGGCCCGGTCCCCCACTACGTCACCCTTAGCGGTAAAGGGCGCGAGGTCGAAATCGGCGCGTTCCTCAGCGAAGAAGAGCGTATCGCCCTCTACGACGACCTCTCGCGCGCCCTAAGGCGTCCGGACGCCTGAAGCGGGGTGTTTCCGGCAGGCGAAACGCCTTAGGAGGTGTTGTCTGAATGTGGGTTCAAACGGCGCAATCACGCGCCGGCGCAAAGCCGCGTTTTGACAACCGGACCCACCGCACCGAAATCCATTTGCCCCGTGTACTTGCTTTTCAACGCACCCATCACCTTGCCCATGTCGCGGATACTTTCTGCACCGGTGGATTCGATGGCGGCGGCAACAGCAGCCTCAACTTCATTGTCGCTGAGTTGGCGCGGTAGGAACTCCTCGATCACAACAATCTCGGCGCGCTCACCTTCTGCCAGATCCAACCGGTTGGCTTCCTCATAGGCGCGCGCGCTTTCGATGCGCTGCTTGGTCATTTTGCCAAGGATAGCGAGCACTTCCGAGTCGCCAACACCGTCCTCATTCCCCTCGCCCCGCGCGGCAATGTCCCGGTCTTTGATCGTCGCCATGATCAGGCGCAGCGTGGACAAACGCACCGCGTCTTTGTCCTTCATCGCCTGTTTGAGCGCCGAATTCACCCGCTCTCGCAACTCACTCATCTGATAGCTTTCCCCGTCTTCCAGACCTTCAGTGATTATAGTCCGCGCCCGCGCGATGCAAGTGTGCACGCACCGACCCAATACCACCTGACACAATCAAACGCAGAAATTCGGACGCGCGCCAGTGCATTCAAAACACCGCCATCACATATGACGAAAGCCCGCGACACTTGCTTGCCAAGCCGCGCGCAACGCCTTAAGACCCTCTCGATTTACCCCGGAGCCGCGCCCATGACAGCCCACCCAACCGCCTGCCTCGCCCTCGCTGACGGAACGATTTTCTATGGACAAGGGTTCGGCGCGACCGGCCAAGCGCAGGCCGAGCTGTGCTTCAACACCGCCATGACCGGCTATCAGGAAATCATGACCGATCCGTCCTATGCGGGCCAGATCGTGACCTTCACCTTCCCTCATATCGGCAATGTCGGCGTGAACCCCGAAGATGACGAAACCGGCGATCCGGTCGCGGCGGGCATGGTTGTGAAGTGGATGCCAACGACGCCATCGAACTGGCGCGCAGTGGAGCCCCTAGAGGCCTGGCTGAAATCGCGCGGCCGCATCGCCATCGGCGGCGTCGACACACGCCGGCTGACCCGCGCTATCCGGCAGGCGGGCGCGCCTCATGTGGCGCTCGCCCACGATCCCGAAGGCAAATTCGACATCGAAAAGCTGATCGCCGACGCGCGCGGCTTTGCCGGGCTCGAAGGCATGGACCTCGCGAAAGACGTGACCTGCGCGCAATCCTATCGTTGGGACGAAATGCGCTGGGCCTGGCCCGACGGCTACACACGGCAAACCGCACCGAAGCACAAGGTGGTCGCTCTAGACTACGGCGCGAAACGCAACATCCTACGTTGCCTCGCCTCCGCAGGCTGCGACGTTACCGTGCTGCCCGCGACATCAACAGCGCAAGAGGTGCTCGCCCACGCGCCCGATGGCGTCTTCTTGTCCAACGGCCCCGGCGATCCGGCGGCGACCGGCGAATATGCGGTGCCGATGATCCAATCCGTGTTGGAAAAAGACATCCCCGTTTTCGGCATCTGCCTCGGCCACCAAATGCTGGCCCTCGCGCTAGGTGCGCAGACCGTCAAAATGAACCATGGCCATCATGGCGCGAACCACCCGGTGAAAGATCATGAGACCGGGAAGGTCGAGATTACCTCTATGAATCATGGCTTTGCCGTCGATGCACAGAGCCTTCCTGACGGTGTGGTAGAAACCCATACTTCCCTTTTCGATGGCTCCAATTGTGGGATCAGAATGACTGGCCGACCTGTTTTCTCTGTCCAGCACCACCCTGAAGCCAGCCCCGGGCCGCAAGATAGTTTTTATCTGTTTGAACGGTTTGCGGCAGCAATGGCGCAGCGGAAGGCGGCCTAAGTTCGGTGCAAATTCTGCCCCTCAGCTTTGCAACATAAACCCACCCCGCGGACTCTTGCAGGGAAGTAACCGACCGTTAAGGTTAATCGGCGTTAAGGTTAATCGGCGTTAAGGTTAATCGGCGTTAA
>CAZPXE010000306.1:0-4559 GCA_964590545.1 uncultured Rhodobacterales bacterium
GTTCATAGATGTGTTGAATCACCTCTTCGCGCCGCTCATGTTCGAAATCGACATCGATATCCGGTGGCTCGTCGCGGGCCTCGGACACGAAGCGCTCAAAGACCATGGTGCCAATCTCGGGGCTGACAGAGGTGATGCCGAGGCAGTAGCAGACCACCGAATTGGCCGCCGATCCCCTGCCCTGACAGAGGATATCGCGGGAGCGGGCGAAGGCGACGATATCGCGCACAGTCAGGAAATAGGGCTCATATTTCAGCTTGGCGATCAGATCGAGTTCATGCCGCATCAGCTTTCGCGCACGGTCCGGCGCGCCAGAGGGGTAACGCCATGCCAGCCCTTCTTCGGCAAGGCGGGTGAGGCGCTGGGACGGTGTTTCGTTCTCGGTAATCTCGCTGGGATATTCGTAGCGCAGCACGTCGAGAGAGAAGGTCAGCTCTTCGGCCAGCGCGGCGGCGCGGTCCACGGCGGCCTCGTGGGGGCCAAGCAGGCGGCGTAGTTCTGTTTCGGGGCGCAGGCGCTGTTCGGCATTGGCCATGGCAGCGCAGCCCAGCGTATCGACTTGGGTGCCAAGGCGCACGGCCGTCAGCACATCGGCCAGTTTACGGCGCGCGCCGTGGTGCATACGGGGGGCGGCGCTGGCGAGGGTTGGGATGCCTGCCTTCTCAGCCTCCGCGGCGAGATAGGCGAAGCGCGCGGTGTCGCGGCCATCATAGCGGGGAGAGATGAGCAGATAGAGATGGGTCGGGATCAACCGTTTCAGCCGGGCGAGCGTCTTTTGCCAGCCGCGTTCGGGCCAGACCAGCATGGCTTGGCCCTCTGCATGGGCGCAGAGGTCGGATAGGGACAGCTCACACGACCCCTTTTCGGCCCTGAGCCGCCCGGTGGAGATGAGGCGGCAAAGCCTCCCCCACGCCAAACGGTCCCGCGGCAGTACGGTGATCGGCGGCGCATCGGTGCAGCAAATGCGGGCAGCGGGGATCAGGCGGGGCGCGTTATAGATCGGGAAGCCGTGGATAGGCGGGCGATCAGAAGGTGGACCGATGAGGCTATGGGTGGCGTCCCAATCAAGGCGCTCCTGCACCAGACGGCGGATAGTGCGGGCTTCGGTATGCGCGCGAACGATCCCGGCCACAGAGTTGTCATCCGAAATCGCCAGCGCAGGCATGCCCAGCGCGGCGGCGCGGGACATGTATTCCTCGGGGTGGGACGCCCCGGTGAGGAAGGTGAAATTGGACTGGGCAGACAGTTCAGCAAACATCAGACTCAGCATTATATTCACCTTTTGTTCTCATTCGAGTCCTTTCTTTTGCGGCGCTAAGGTCAATGCCCACAGCGGCGCGCGGGTTGATCTTCTGATCTGCATACCAAGTCGACTTAAACCCGCGACTTTTCATCCCTTGCCCGGACGCATCGCTTGGCGCATAAGGCAAAGCGCAACTGGCAAGGGAAGCACCCAGCTATGACGACCGAAACCGTCCGCGAAACCAAGATCGTAAGCAGCTATCGCGTCGCCTGTGACGGCGGCGAAGGCGCTCTGGGCCACCCGCGTGTCTGGCTGCAAATCCCCGAGGATGTCGGCTACGTGATCTGCCCCTATTGCGACTGCAAATACATCCACGAAGATTTTGTAGGTAAGGTCTGACAGACAGGCGTTACTTTGACGCTCTGATCGCGTTTTGAACGCAGGTGAGCAGCGCCTCATCCAGATTGCGGCGCGACAGCACGAATTTCAGAACATTGCGCCCTGCCCAGAACCGCAGTTCCTGGCGATCGCTCGTACGTCCGCGCCCGCGCGCCGTGCCTGTGGTGTTATCGAAATAGGTGAATGTCCCGCGCCCTGTGCGCCCATCGGAGCAGCTGAACTTCGTCTTGCCCGTCCCCACAGCGGTACGCCACCACTGCCCGGTACATTCGGTTCCATCCGCCGAACGCGCGATGACAGGCCCTTCGCGCTTTCCATAGGTGCGCCCGAAGAAGAATGTGCCGCCATCAAGCGTGCAGGCAAACATCGGCACACAGAAATTGTTGCTTAATTCGCAGTCCTCTGCTTGCACTTTCGTACAAAGCAGACTGGCAATCAGAGACAAGGCTGCTATCCGTAACATTTGGGCTCCTGTGGTTTAAGAGGATGATATGGGCGATTCACAATTTGGAAAAGGGCAGCATTTGCACCTTATTGATGGCTCGGCGTTCATCTTCCGGGCCTATCACGCGCTGCCGCCTCTGACACGGAAGTCCGACGGGCTGCCCATCGGCGCGGTAGCTGGGTTTTGCAACATGCTGCACCGCTATGTCGAAGGGAACCACGGCCCCGACGCGCCAACCCATGTGGCGGTGATCTTCGACAAGGGCTCGCACACCTTCCGCAATGATTTGTATGACCAGTACAAAGCCAACCGCGAGGCGATGCCGGAGGATTTGCGCCCGCAAATCCCCCTGACCCGCACCGCGACGGAGGCGTTCAACATTGCCTGCAAGGAGATCGAAGGTTTCGAGGCCGACGACATTATCGCGACGCTCGCCGTGCAGGCGCGCGCGGCGGGCGGGCGCTGCACGATCATCAGTTCGGACAAGGACCTGATGCAGCTTGTCGGCGGCGGGGTCGAGATGCACGACGCGATGAAGAACCGCCGCATCGATGTGGACGGGGTGCATGAGAAATTCGGCGTGGGGCCAGAGCGCGTAGTGGATGTGCAGGCGCTTGCAGGCGACTCGGTCGATAACGTGCCCGGCGCGCCGGGGATCGGGATCAAGACGGCGGCTCTGCTGATCAACGAATATGGATCGCTGGAAGAGTTGCTGGACCGGGCCGAGGAGATCAAACAGCCCAAACGTCGTCAGACGCTGATCGAGCACCGCGCGCAAATTGAACTCTCGAAACGGCTTGTTCAGCTCGATGACAAGATGGACCTGCCCTTCACGCTGGAAGACCTCGAAGTGCGCGACCCGGTCCCGGAAACACTGATGGCGTTCTTGGCAGAGATGGAGTTCCGCACTCTTACCAAGCGCATCGCCGATCAGCTTGGTGTCGAAGCCCCTACGATTGAGGCCGCGCCTGTCACCGCCGGCCCGATGGATGCGCCCGAAGCGCCGGATTTCAAGGACAGCACCTATACAATGGTCTCTGATGCCGAGACGTTGCAGGTGTGGATCGACAAGGCCGTGAAGCGCGGCTGGGTTGCCGTGGATACAGAGACCACCGGGCTGAATGAGATGACGGCGGATCTGGTCGGGATCTCGCTGGCGGTGGAACCGGGGGAGGCGTGCTATATCCCGCTGATCCACAAGGCAAACCGGGGCGATGATCTGTTCGGCTCAGATGAGTTGGCCGAGGGGCAGATGCCGCTTGAGACCGCCTTGCAAATGATCCAGCCGCTGCTGGAGGACCCGTCCGTCATTAAAATCGGGCAGAACATGAAATATGACGCGAAGATTTTCGCGCGGCTGAACATTCATGTGGCCCCGATTGATGACACGATGCTGATGTCCTACGCCCTGCATGGGGGCGAGCATGGGCATGGGATGGATACGCTGTCAGAGCGATATCTGGACCACACGCCGATCCCGATCAAACCGCTGCTCGGGTCCGGCAAATCTGCGATCACCTTCGACAAGGTGCCGCTGGAAGAGGCGTCGCCCTATGCCGCCGAGGATGCCGATATCACGCTGCGGCTTTGGCAATTCTTCAAGCCGCAACTGCATCAGGCCCAAGTCACCCGCGTCTATGAAACGCTGGAACGGCCCATGGTCAAGGTGCTGTCTGGCATGGAAATGTCGGGCATCAAGGTGGACCGAGAGGTGCTGTCGCGCATGTCCAACACCTTTGCCCAGAAGATGGCGGAACTTGAGGACGACATTCACCAACTCGCCGATGAAAAGTTCAATGTCGGCTCTCCGGCGCAGCTTGGCGAAATTCTATTCGACAGGATGGGGTTGGAAGGCGGCAAGCGCGGCAAAAACGGGAAGTACTCGACAGGGGCAGATATCCTTGAAGACCTCGCGACAGAGCATGAATTGCCGCGCCGGGTGCTGGATTGGCGGCAGCTTTCGAAGCTGAAATCGACCTATACCGACGCGCTGCAGACCCATATCAATGCGGAAACGGGGCGCGTGCACACGTCTTACTCCATCACGGGGGCCAGCACTGGGCGGCTCGCCTCGACCGATCCGAACTTGCAGAACATCCCGATCCGCACCGAAGAAGGCCGCCGCATCCGCGAGGCGTTTGTGGCCGAGCCGGGCAAGGTGCTTGTGGCGCTGGACTACAGCCAGATTGAACTGCGTATTCTGGCGCATATTGCCGGGATACCCGAGTTGAAACAGGCGTTTGAGGACGGGCTAGACATTCACGCCATGACCGCGTCCGAGATGTTCGATGTGCCGATGGATGAGATGACGCCCGATGTGCGCCGCCAAGCCAAGGCGATCAATTTCGGCGTGATCTATGGTATCAGTGGCTTCGGTCTTGCCCGCAATCTGCGCATTCCGCGCTCCGAAGCGCAGGGCTTCATTGACCGCTATTTCGAACGCTTTCCCGGTATCAAGGAATACATGACCGA
>CAZPXE010000307.1:0-4558 GCA_964590545.1 uncultured Rhodobacterales bacterium
CTGTCCAGACGTTGCCGCGCTAAACCCGCCGCTCCACCAGCGGTCTGCGCCGCACAGTTGTGAAGCGCACTTCGCCCGGTGTTTTGGGGCGGCGTGGCTTGGGCGGGGCGACTTCTCCGGCGCGCAGTTTTTCCAGTGCCGTTCGAAGGGTGAACGGTGAGATTGGTTTGGTCGTCATCTTTGTCCCCAGGTCTTTTATGCGGTCTTCTGCGCTATCTTCTGCGCTATCTTCTGCGGGGATCATTATGCCTCGAATTGTTTCTATTAGATTAACCTTGTTCACGGATCGGCGGAATTCCACCTATTGGCGAAACAATTCAGGGTTAGCGCCGGATGCCAATCTGCCGCCCAACCCGCTCGGGCCGGGGCAGGGCGGCGTGCGCATCCATCACGGCCTGCATCGCTGCGTGCTGCGCCTGTGGCATTGGCACCACCTTCGGCCCGCTCAGGTCGATATGCAGGCCCAGCCCCTCTCCGGTCGCGGAAATCCAGCCATCTTCGTGCCAAATCTCTTGATAGAAATGAAAGCGTTTGGCATCAAAATCAATCAGTTGCGAGGTGACGTAGACGCGGTTGCCCTCGTGAATTTCGCGCAGGTAGCAGACGTGGAATTCGGCGGAGAAGGTCGAGAATCCGGTGGCCTTGGCGTAGTCCGGGCCAAAGCCAAACTCCTCAAACAGTTGATCCGCGCCGCGGTCGAACAGCACGTTGTAATAGGCCATGTTGAGGTGGCCGTTAAAGTCGATCCATTGTGGCTCAACAGACATGAGAGAGGAGCGGTGGGGGGCGTTTTGCATCGGGTCGTCCTGCGCTGATCGTGGCTGGGGGCAGTTGAGCGGTTAAGGTTTGCAGATGCAATTGCGACGTTGCGGCTGGACAGTTGGCCTGCGCCCCGTATCCTTGCGCGCGCATAGGTAAGAGGTATCCGCGATGCACATCATTCTTGGTCTGATCGGTCTGGCCACGGCGGCCTATTTTATCGTGGTTCGCGCCCGCAATGGCGCGCAGATGGCGGGGGAGTTGATGGATGTGGCCGATGACATCCGCGCCGCCGCGCGCCGCTTTGGGTTCCGCCGCCGCCAGAACGTGCATCCGGTCGAGACGATCGAGGACCCGCGCCTTGCGATTGGCGCGATTGCCACGGCCTTTATCGCGCTGGATGACCTGCCGACGGCAGAGGCGCGTGGCCAGCTAGACAAACAATTGCGTCAGCATCTGAACCTGAGTGCCGAAGAGGCGCAAGAGATTGAAGTGCTCGGCCAGTGGTTCGTGTCGGAATGCGGCGGGCCACTGATGGCGGTGCCGCGTCTGGCCAAGAAGTTGCATGCGCTGGACAGCGGCGGGACCGCGTTCCAGACGCTGATGGCGGTGATCCAAGGGCTGGCCGGGGACGGCCTATCGACCCGGCAAAGCGAGGCGTTGCATGATATCAAGAACGCCTTCCGCCTGACGTGACGGACAGCGCCCCCTACAGTTTCCGGCGCAAAGGGCGCAGTTGGTCCAGTGTGATCGCGGTGCTGGCGGTCTGGGCGCTGCTGCTGGTGGGCTGGGCGTGGTTCGATGCGGCGCCCGTGCTGCTTGGCGTGGTCTTCGCGCTGACGATCCCGGCAGTGTGGGATGTGTTCGCGGCCCGGATGGCGGGCGCGGACCTAAGCGCGCAAACCCTGTCGTGGTTCTCGGGCAAGCGGCGGGTCGAGGTGCCTCTGGATCAGATCGACCATGTGCGCCTTGTCACCCGGCTGGACCTGACGGTGCGGGCGGTTGTTGTGCTGACATCGGGCAAGAAACTGCGGCTTCCTGCTGAAGCAACACCGCGGCGTGAGGCATTTGAAACGGCGTTAAGTGCCGTTAACCTGAAACATCAACGGCACCATTTTACGTTCCTTTAGGACGCCCGCCCAAATCGCTGATATGGGTAAGTCATTGAAATATATGGATTCGGAATCGAATCGCGCCTGACACAAAATGTGGCAGCGAAAAGACAGCCAGCTGAGCGATTCAACTCATTTCTTAATCTATGGTTAACTTTTTCGGCGAAACTTTGCCGAATTTCTCGGTTTGCGCGTATCGCGGTCGGCAAACTCCCGAAAAGCACCTGAGCGTCGCCATTATTCAGCCTGAAAGCCCCGTCAATTTTAACAACATTCAGTACGAGTAGTCAGACAGTCAGGAACAGCCAAATGAAATTCTCCCAAACCCTGACCCGGTTCTTCACGGGTATGCCGGTGGTACGGCGCAGGACAGGGCCGGTTACGGAACTGGCCGTAACGACCGGCGCAGAAGGGCATTTGAATATCCCCATCCCAGATCCCACTGCCGAAGATCGGGCGCGCGATGCTTGGCAAAACAAGGGCCAGAAGCTGGCTCGCCAAGAGGATTGGGCGACGTTTTCCCATTTGCTTGAACACGCGGATCGCAACCGAATGTTGACGCGTGGTGGGATGAGTGTGGCCGAGCTGTTGGCCTATGGCGCGCGGGCTGATGTGGTGGCCGCTGTAGAACATGCACTGATGGAGGGCGCACCTGTTGACAGCGATTGCCTGCTGGCCGGGATTGAGGCGCTCGAGACGGTTCTGTCCGAGCGCGCCGATGATTACTGTATCGCTGCCGTTGTGGCGTTGACGCATCTGGATCTCGCTTGGGCATGGCGGGGCCATGACCTCAACAAGCCTGGCCCGCTGGCCCATATGCAGGCCTTCGAGGCGCATATTGACCGCGCGCAAGATATCCTCGCCGAGCATTGCGCGCATGATGAAAAATCTCCGCTTCTGCTGGCTGCTTGCTGCGCGCGGGCCCGGTTTCACGGACGCTCCATCGACCAAACCGCCGCTGCGTTCGAGACTCTGATCGACTTTAACCCGATGGATACACGGCAGATGCGCACCCTTGGCACGTCGCTTTTGCCAATTTGGAAGGGCAATTACGCCCGGCTTGACCTTGAAGCGCGGCGCAGCGGGGCGCGCCTGTCGGAAATTTGGGGCGCGGGTGGGTACACTTGGGTGATGATGGACGCCATCAGCGCCGATGCCGAGGCTTGTGCCGGGGTAGATGTGGAATATTTCACCGATGGCCTGCACGACATCCTCGCCCTGCGGCCTGACCAGTTCACAGTCAATCTGCTGGCGGCCTATTGCGCTGTGACCATGGCGGGCGAGACGGGCAATGGCCCCGCCGATGTGAACCGCGCCGAAATCCGTGACGCCAAAGCATGGATTATCTGTGACTACATGACCGAATTGCACCCGCTAATCTGGGCGCACGCGGCGCACGGGTTCGACAACACGCTGCGCGTGCGGTCCCTTGATACATTCGCCGAGCGCGGTGTGGCCGAGGCGCGCCGGGTGCTCAACGCGATCTTCCTGCCCGAATTGGCGCGGGGTCAGAACGTGGTGTTTACTGAAAACGGGCCAAAGCTGCAGATGCACTGAGATGTATGCGACTGGCTTCAAAACGGCGCCCGGTATCAAGCTCAGGGCGCCGGGCGCGCGTCACCGCAACCGAAACGCCGCCGATCCCAGCAAAGCCCGCGAATAGATCAAATGCGGCTTCAGCAGCGCATCAAACACCGGCCCCAGCGTCAGCTTCCCGCGCTTCATCACCGGGACGACGACCGAGCCGAACCATAACTCTGTCCCGACGCCTTCTGCCGGGGCAATGCGGAGCCAAGACTTTGTTCGACCGCTCTGATCGCTCAGCAGGATCTCGTCATCGCGCCGCGCTTCGACGCTCCACGCGGCAAAACGCTCCGCTGCGCCGCTGGCCAGCGCGTCCAATTCCGCATCCGTCGACGGCGCGCGGGCGGCAATACGCAGCACAAACCGTTCGGCCCGGAACAGCGGCGTGCGATAGAACGCACCGATGAGCGCAGCCAAGTCCACATCGCCCGCCACGCGCACCCGGAAGGCGTCGGTATAATGCCCCTCCATCTCGCCAAAGGGGGCAATCAGGCTGCCATCGGGCAGGGGGGCGTCGCTTACTTGATCCATGCTTACAAGCTGGGCACGACACGCCGCATGCTCAACCTGCCAAACCGCCGCAGGCCCGCCCCCTCTTGCGAGGGGCACGCCCCTGATTTATGCACCCCCTGAACACCCTGACCGAAAGGCGCGAGACCATGCTTGACCTGACTTACGAGTCCCCGAAACCCAAAGTGATCGCGGGTGCCAAGCAGGATTGGGAACTGGTGATCGGGATGGAAGTGCATGCGCAGGTCTCGACCCGCGCCAAGCTGTTCTCCGGCGCGTCGACCTTGTTCGGGGCAGAACCGAATTCCAACGTCGCTTTTGTGGATGCCGGGATGCCGGGCATGCTGCCCGTGATCAACCAAGAATGCGTGGCGCAAGCGGTACGCACCGGGCTGGGCCTGCAGGCCGAAATCAACCTGCACAGCGCCTTTGACCGCAAGAACTATTTCTACCCCGACCTGCCGCAGGGCTATCAGATTAGCCAGCTGTATCACCCCATCGTGGGCGAAGGTGAAGTGCTGGTCGAGCTCAGCGAAGGCGTGGCGCGCAAGGTGCGGATCGAGCGCATCCACCTAGAACAGGACGCGGGCAAG
>CAZPXE010000308.1:0-2699 GCA_964590545.1 uncultured Rhodobacterales bacterium
CGAGCCGACGAGGACCTGAAAGCGCGGGTCTGCTTCGAACTGCGGCAGGTTTTCTGGCGCGGGGAAGCCGGTGAAGACGTCCACATCCTCGGCCATCACGGCGGCAAAGGCGGCAGTGGGGTCGGAGATGAATTTGAACGTTGCTGTTTCCAGCGCAGGCGCGTCACCCCAATAGCTGTCATTGCGGGTCAGCACCACGCGGTCGCCCTGCACCCATTCGGAGAAGGTGAAAGCGCCGGTGCCGATGGGTTGTTGCTTGATATTCTCGATGCTTTCCGGTGCGACGATGACCGCATCACCCCACGCCATATTGAACAGGAAATTGCCGTTCGGCCCGTCGAGCGTGACTTGCACCGTGCTCGGGTCTACGGCCGTCACGTCGGTGATTCCCGCGAAAAGGCCTTTCTGAGCGTTGGTGCTGTCCTCGGCCCGCGCGCGGTCGAGTGAGAATTTGACGTCTTCGGCATCCATCGTGCTGCCATCGTGGAAGGTTACACCGTCGCGCAGCTTGAATGTATAAACCGACCCGTCATCCGAGATTTCCCAGCTTTCCGCCAGCCCCGGCACGACCGAGCCATCACCCATGAAGCGGGTCAGCCCTTCGAACACATTGGTATAAAGCACCGAGTCGATCGCCTGTGCAGCGGCGGATGTCGGGTCCATATGCGGCGGTTCAAGCTGCATGCCTACGGTGATGTCGGTCTGCGCGCTCGCTGCGAAGGAAGACGCAGCAAAGGCCGTGGCCAGCGCGAGGCGGGATGCGAAATGTTTCA
Source organism: uncultured Rhodobacterales bacterium (assembly GCA_964590545.1). Taxonomy (GTDB): domain Bacteria; phylum Pseudomonadota; class Alphaproteobacteria; order Rhodobacterales; family Rhodobacteraceae; genus Aliishimia. The sequence continues at coordinate 774 of CAZPXE010000308.1, forward strand.
TTGGTAAGGGGTTCCCTTCTGGTGGCTCCGGGATTTGACCGGAATTGCAGCAAGTGTCGACGGAAAAGCGAGCCGGATCAAGGGGCGGAACCGTCGCTGGACGCTTGCCTTTGGGGTCGCGGGGCGCATAACTGACCCCTCCGGTCCCGTTTTTGGCCGCTTGAGGAGCGCTGCACGATGCCCGAATTGCCCGAAGTCGAAACCGTGATGCGCGGGCTTGCGCCAGTGATGGAGGGGGGCGTGATTGCACAGGCAGACGTGAATCGCCCTGACCTGCGCTGGCCCTTTCCAGAGCGGATGGCAGAGCGGCTGACCGGGCAGAAGGTGCAGGGGCTAAGGCGGCGGTCAAAGTATATTCTGGCCGATTTGTCCTCGGGCGAGACGCTGTTGGTGCATTTGGGTATGTCGGGGCGGATGCTGGTTTCGGGTGATCCGCTGGGGGTGTTTGTGCATGAGCATCCTGCGCCCGAAAAGCACGACCATGTGGTGCTGCATATGGATAACGGTGCCCGTATCACCTTCAACGACCCGCGCCGCTTCGGGGCGATGGATTTGATGGAGACGGCGACAGCAGAGCAACACAAGCTGCTCGCCGTGCTGGGGCCGGAACCGCTGGGTAACAGTTTTGACGAGGCCCATCTGGTTGCGGCGTTCGAGGGTAAAAACACCCCTGTCAAAGCCGCGTTGCTGGATCAGAGAATCGTTTCTGGTCTTGGCAATATTTACGTCTGCGAGGCGCTGTTCCGCGCTGGCATATCGCCCAAACGAAAGGCAGGGCGCATTGCCTCAACGCGCATCGCCAAGCTGGTTCCGATCATCCGCGAGGTGTTGCGTGAGGCGATTGAGGCGGGCGGCTCATCCTTGCGCGATTTCCGCCAAGCCGATGGAGAACTTGGATATTTTCAGCACAGCTTCGACGTTTATGGCCGCGAAGGGGAGCCCTGCAAGACCTCAGATTGCGGCACACTAATTGCCCGTGTTGTGCAATCGGGACGGTCCAGCTTCTATTGCCCCACATGCCAAAGATAACTTGAAAGCGGCGCGCGACATGTTAATGAATCGGGCCTTGAGGCAACAACTAAAGGCTCCCAGTCATGGCCTATGAGACGATCATCGTCGAAGTAGAAGACCACGTCGCCCTTATCAAACTCAATCGTCCAGACGCATTGAACGCCCTGAATCTGCAATTGCAGGGCGAGTTGATGGATGCATTGGAAGCGGCAGACAAGAACGACAGCGTGCGCTGCATTGTGCTGACCGGATCGGAAAAGGCGTTCGCGGCTGGGGCTGACATCAAGGAAATGTCCGAGCTGTCCTTTGCGGATGTGAACGAGATCAATCTCTTTGCAGATACGGCCAATCGCATCGTGCAGATCCGAAAACCGATTATCGCAGCGGTGTCTGGCTACGCTCTGGGCGGTGGGTGCGAGATCGCGATGGCGTGTGACTTCATCATCTGTTCCGACACTGCCAAGTTTGGCCAACCCGAGATCAACCTTGGCGTTATCGCTGGGATGGGCGGCTCTCAGCGCCTGACGCGCTTTGTTGGCAAGTCCAAGTCAATGGATATGAACCTGACCGGGCGTTTCATGGACGCAGAAGAAGCCGAGCGCTGCGGGCTGGTCTCGCGCATGGTGCCAGCCAAGAAACTGATGGAAGAGGTAATGAGCGCGGCACAGAAAATCGTCGAGAAATCGATGATCGCCACCCGCACTGCCAAAGAGGCCGTCAACCGCAGCTACGAGATGCCGCTGAGCGAAGGGTTGCTGGTGGAACGCCGCATGTTCCACGCCTTGTTCGCGACCGAGGATCAGACCGAAGGTATGGAAGCCTTCCTTGAAAAGCGCACTGCGCAATTTCGCGACAAGTAAGGCTAAGCGCAGGCGTTCCAGAAGAATCGCTTGCCCTGACGGCGCGCCTGCCGTA
>CAZPXE010000308.1:2709-4553 GCA_964590545.1 uncultured Rhodobacterales bacterium
TTTATCAGCGCTTGCCTTAAACGTATGCTTGATGCCCGCTTAGGCAAGAGTGTTCCGGCCCGAAAGACCGGCGAGCCTTGGGTGTTGCGTTGTGAATTAAATTGATTCCGAAGATACCAAGGTTAGGACCTCGATCATGGCAAACACCCCTCAGGCGAAAAAGCGCGCCCGTCAGAACGAAAAGCGTTTGGCTGTTAACAAAGCGCGTCGTTCGCGAATCCGTACATTCATCCGCAAAGTTGAAGAAGCAATCGCTTCTGGTGACAAAGATGCCGCATCGGCAGCATTGCGCGCGGCTCAGCCCGAATTGATGCGTGGTGTGACCAAAGGCGTCTATCACAAGAACACAGCTGCACGAAAAATGTCGCGTTTGAGCGCGCGGGTTAAATCGCTCGGCTAAGTTGCGAAAATTTGTTAACCATGAGGGCGTTGCAAGGTTGCGGCGCCCTTATTTGTATCGATCAAGCGCACAACTTTAGAGATTCTTTGTCAGATTTATGACTGTCAAGATTGAAGAATCGTTGATGCTCTACCGCTGAAATTGGTACCTCTATGTGAGCGGCGCGAGTCGCTATAGGGGGACAGGCTCGCAGGTCTGAATCACGTCGATAAGAACGGAAACCGAACTGCGGGATTTACGCGTCAGGGGGGGCTGCTCCTTCCGACCGAACTGCTGCCAAAAAGTGCGTTGCACTTGATGTGGTCCTGTCAAATTTGCGCGTCCGCGCTGTGGTGAGGGAAGTCAACGTCCCGCATCATGCGTCAAACGTTAAGAAAATACGGCTAGAGCCGCACTCGTCACCTCTTTCGACGAGACGGATTTCTGTTGCCGTTTGGTGGGTTAAAGACTGTGGTCGAAAGGCCGCAAATATAGATGGAATACGGGGCAAAATGACTCAAGATCAATGGGGCGAACTACGACAACGACTGCGCAAGACAGTCGGGCAAAACAACTACACGACTTGGATTGAACCACTGAAATTTCACGATCTGCAGGATGGCGTCGCCATCTTCGACGTGCCGACAAATTTCTTGGGCAATTACGTATCGCAAAACTTTGCTGATTTGATCCTGCACGAGATGCACGCGCGCAATTCCGAAGTGCGCCGGGTCAGTTTCAAAGTCGCTGCCAATGAGGATACCATGCCCGAGAAGCCCCGCCGCGCTGCCACGCCTGCTGCAAAACCGTCCAAAAGCGCTGCGTTCAACCCGGCGGCGCTGGACAGCCGATTTACCTTTGACACCTTTGTTGTCGGCAAACCGAACGAACTCGCCCATGCCGCAGCTAAGCGCGTGGCAGAGGGCGGGCCGGTGACGTTCAACCCGCTGTTTCTTTATGGCGGTGTGGGCCTTGGTAAGACCCACCTGATGCACGCGATTGCATGGGAGTTGCAGACGCGCCGCCCCGACCTGAATGTGCTGTACCTGTCAGCAGAACAGTTCATGTATCGTTTCGTTCAAGCGCTGCGAGACAAGAAGATGATGGATTTCAAAGAGATATTCCGCTCCGTCGACGTGCTGATGGTTGATGACGTGCAATTCATCGCCGGCAAAGACGGCACGCAGGAAGAGTTTTTCCACACATTCAACGCGCTGGTGGATCAAAACAAGCAAATCATCATTTCTGCTGACCGCGCACCGGGAGAGATCACCGGTCTGGAAGACCGCGTGAAGTCTCGCTTGCAATGCGGGCTCGTCGTGGACCTGCACCCAACGGATTACGAACTGCGTCTGGGCATCCTTCAGTCCAAGGTCGAGCTGCAGAAGCAGACCTATCCCGATCTGAAGATGGATGATGGCGTTCTGGAATTCCTCGCGCATCGTATTTCGACCAATGTGCGTGT
>CAZPXE010000309.1:0-4540 GCA_964590545.1 uncultured Rhodobacterales bacterium
GGACGGCTCCGGCAACTGGCAAGCCTTCTTCGCGGCGGGCCAGATCACCCCCGGCACGTATGACGCCACGATCACTGCGTCCTCGACCGATGCGGCGGGCAACACCAACTCCATCACCGACACGGTGCGCGTCGATACCGAGGTTCTGAACCTCAGCGTCGCGGCGGACACGATTGAAACCGATGGCGTTATCTCGGGCGCCGAGCAATCGGACGGCGTGGTCGTTACTGGCACCGTGGAAGTCGGGTCCACCGTCGAAGTCACACTGGCCGGCTCCACCGTGAACGCGGTCGTTGACAGCGCAGGCAACTGGACGGCGAATTTCACCGCCGCGCAGGTGCCCGAAGGCGAATACACCGGCGATGTGGTCGTGAAGGCGACCGATGCGGCGGGGAACATGGCGATGATCTCTGATGGGGTTCAGGTCGATACCTTCGTGAACACGCTGAACTTCAACGCCGCCTCCACCTCCACCACCATCGAGGGCGACGGCACGATCAACGCGATCGAGGCGCTGGACGGCATCAACCTTGGCGGTCAGGTCGAAGCAGGCTCGAGCGTTGTGGTGAACTTCAACGGCACCGATGTAGCGGCAAATGTGGACGGGGCAGGCAACTGGTCCGTCACCATCCCCGCCAGCGCGATCCCGGCGGGCAGCTATGACGCGGATATCACCGTGACGGCAACCGATGCGGTGGGCAACACCGACAGCATCGCGCAAGTGGTCAAGGTCGACACCGACGCGCCGGACGGCCCTGTCGTTGCCGCCTTCACCCGCGATGTAAACGGGCTGCGCTCCATCTCGACCGAGGGCGACAATGTCGGCTACGACATCGACCAGGTGACAGACAGCGGCGCGACGGCAGATGTGGCCTCCTCCGACACCTATATCGCGCCCTTTGGCGAGACGCTGCACGCATTCAGCGCCAATGTGCCTGACGGTTCGGACCTGATCGTGACGGATACGGATGCGGCGGGGAACGCCTCTTCGACCTATCTCGCGCTGGATGACGAGGCCGCGAACAGCACCGTCTCGCTCGCCAGCCCGTCGCTGGGCAACTACCAGATCGAAGCGGTCGACCTGCAATTCGCCGAAGAAGCGACCCTGACGCTGACCGAAGCGCAGATTGTCGGCCTGAGCGATACGTCGAACACCCTGACCGTCCATGGCGGCAGCGACGACACCGTGCAGATAACTGGCGCCACGCGCACCGGTTCCACCACGGTGGATGGCCAAAGCTACGACACCTACTCTGCAGGAGATGCCACCCTGATCATCGACAGCGATATAAAACTCGAAGAACCGCCTGTCATCTGATCCAAGAACTGGAGAGGCGCGGGCGGGCGATCCCCGTACCGCGCCCCCACAACACAACTACCGGCCAAAGATCCCGGAAAACCGGGGCGGGCCCGCAGCGGCAGTTCACGCCGCGCATCCTTGAAGGCAGGTCAATGGGCAGGACACTATGCGGAACAGAATACTCACCTCGGCGCTGTTAGGCGTCTCGATCCTGAGTCTGACCGCCTGTTTGGGCGAGGGCACCGGAGACGGCTTCGTCAGCCGCGCCAACCCACAAGACCAGACGCCCCGGATCAAATCCCAATCCAAAACCGAACAGAAAATCAACGCGGAAAGCGTTGTGATACAGTCGCTGGCGGCCCGTCGCTCCGTGCTCCCCTCGAGCGGAGCATATGACGAAGTCGCCAGCGCTGTGCTTGCCGCCAACGCCCGCACCGCCGAAAGCGATTTGCGCGCCGCCAAGCTGCGCGCTGAAGCGGCGTCGAAGAACTGGCTGCCGCGCATTGGCCCGGATATCAGCCTGACCTCGCTCAGCCGCATTGTCGCGTCGCTGGTGCTGGATGTGACCTTGTTCGACAATGGCCGCAAGAAAGGCGAGCGGGAGTTTGCCAAGGCCGATGTTGAAGTCGCCGCCGTAACCTTGGCCGAGGACAGCAATGAGCGCGTCTTCACCGGGCTGGAGCTGTACCTCGCCGCGCAGCAAGGCCGTGAAAAGGCCGCGCTGGATGAGGCGACGCTGAAGCGTATGAACCACTTCCAGTACATCATTTCCGAGCGTGTGCGGGGTGGGGTTTCAGACCTGAGCGATCTGAATGTGATCCGCCAGAAGGTTGCAGAAATCCGCTCCTCTTTCTCGCGCAACTCGGAAGCTGCGCGCACGGCGCTGGCAGAACTGAACGCGATGGCTGCGCATCCGTTGAACGAAGTGGGCGGGATCAGCGCGGTTGCGGTGAAATCCACTGCCGTCAAACCGCTCGCAGTGATCCGCGCCGAAGCCGAACGCGGCCGCGACATCGCGCAGGCCAAGGTTGACCGCGCTAACCAATTGCCGGGCGTCGTGGCCTCGGCCCGCGTTGGTGACAATTCCGGCGGCTCTGTAAACTCGACCGGCAGCATCGGTCTTGGCACCGGGGCGCAACTGCGTGCGATTGAAGCGGCCAAGGAAGCCGCCGACCGCCGCGTCGCCCAATCGACCGAGGACAGCAACCGCGTGTTGCGCCGTCTGGAAAGCCAGATCGCCGCGAAGCAACGCCAAGCTGGCGAAGCGGCCCAATTGACCAAAGCCGCCCGCGAAAATCTGGACCTGTTCCAAGAGCAATTCGATGCAGGTCAGCGCCAAATCCTCGACGTGGTGCAGGTGTATGAAACCTTCGCGCGCCAGCAAGAAGCCGAGATCACCCTGAAATACGAAGCCGCCTTGGCCCGTCTGGAACTGGCGCACGCGCTGGGTGTTCTGGCCGATGGTGAGGCGATCTGATGGCTGGAACCACCTCCGGCAAACAGCCCTTCACGCTGGAAATTCGCAACGGAAACAAGGGTGTGCTGCGCCCTGTCCCGGTGCAGGCCCTGCCGGAACCGGACAATCGCAACTCCTTTCTCGACAAGCTCGAAACCCGCGCCAAGCTCTCGGCGGTCTATGCCGGGCTCTTGGGGCAAGAGGTGGCGCGCTCCGATATCCTTATCACCCTGCGCACCGAAACCGGACCGGCCGCCGACCAGCAAACCGAAGCCGATGCCATCGCCACAGGCCTGCGCAAAGCGGGTCTGATCGCCCGCACCGCCCGCGCCGAGCGTCCCAGCCCCGAGATGTGGCCCGCGCTCGCCTATATGACCTCTGGTCAGGTGCTGCTGGTCCTTGGCCAATCGCGCGGCGATCTGATCATCTATGACCGGGCGTGCCCCGACAACCGCGCGCAAGTGCCGGTGGCGGAGTTCATGCCCTATTTCACCGGCCTGATCGTGCGCGCCGATGCGCCGCTGGCGCAAATCGAAGCGCGCCACAACATCGCGCCGAAATCGGGCCATTGGTTCTGGTCGCAATTCCACCGTTTCCGCAAGCAGATGGCGGAAATTGCCCTTGGCTCGCTGGTTGCGAATATGCTGGCTGTTGCTGTCGCGCTGTTCTCACTGCAGGTCTATGACCGGGTGATCCCGCACCAATCCGAGGCAACGCTTTGGGTCCTTGCGGCGGGCTGCGTGCTGGCCCTGCTGCTGGAAGCCTTCATCAAAATCGCCCGCGCGCGGTTGATGGACGGGGCCGGGCGGCAGATCGAAATCTCGGTTCTCGATATCCTGATGCAGCGTGTCCTCGGCGCGCGGTCTGACACCAAGGGCATGTCCCCCTCGATGCGTTTTAGCCAGATGCGCGAGTTCGGTTCGGTGCGCGAGTTCTTCACCGCTTCGACCATCGGAACGCTCGCGGACATTCCGTTTATCTTCGTCTTCCTGCTGCTGGTCGCCTCCATCGCTGGCCCCGTCGTTTGGGTTCTGATCGCGGGCGGGCTCTTGATGGTCATCCCCGGTTTCTTCCTCCAAAAGCGCATGATGCGCCTGACCGAAGAGACGCAAGGCGCCAACGCGCGCGCCTCTCGCGTGTTGCAAGAGAGCATTTTCGAGTTGGACACGGTCAAGACGCAACGCGCCGAAGACCGCGTGATGCGCACGTGGACGGAGCTGAACGCGCTCTCGGCCCTGAAATCGTCCGAGCAACGCAGGCTGGCCGCGATCCTGACCTTCTGGTCGCAAGGCATCCAACAGGCGACATATCTGGGTGCCGTGATCTGCGGCACCTATCTGGTCTTCGCCGGGCAGTTCACGGTCGGATCGATCATCGCCGTCGGTATCCTCACCTCCCGCACCCTCGCGCCGCTCACCTCGCTGGCCGGGACCATGGCGCGCTGGGGCAATGTGAAAACCGCGCTCGATGGGCTGGAAAGCATCGCCGATGCCCCGCAAGATGTGGAGCCGCAACGCTCTTATCTGCGCCGCGACGCGCTGACCGGCGCGTTTGAGATGCGCGAAGTGACCTTCCGTTATGAAGACGACGGCGCGCCGGTGCTGGATATCCCGGCGTTGAAAATCCTGCCGGGCCAGCGCCTTGCGGTGCTTGGCGCGAACGGGTCGGGCAAATCCTCGCTTCTGAAACTCCTGTCGGGCCTTTACGCGCCGCAGACGGGGCGCGTGCTAATCGACGGGACCGAAATGGGCCAGATCGAGCCGCGCGATATGCGCCGCCTGATC
>CAZPXE010000310.1:0-4525 GCA_964590545.1 uncultured Rhodobacterales bacterium
AGCGGACCCTTTACCAGAACGCGATGGGCTTGGTCCTGTATGATGATGCGCCAGCAGTTGCTGCTGCAGTCGGGGCACAGCCAGAAGCAGAGCCAATGCCGGAACCTGAAGTTGCGGCACCTTCCGCACTATCCGCCGCGCCAGAGCCACAGCCAGAGTCAGAACCAGAATTGGATGTTGACTTGATTGCCGCACTGACCGCGCCTGCCTCTCCGGAGCTGACGGAGCTTGCGCCGCAACCTGAGCCTGTGGCTGAGGCTGTGCCATCGGTCATGCCGCGCCGGGTCAAGCCGACAACATCGGCACGGGCCTCGCGACCTATGCGGCCCGCAGATCAGGCGAAGGTCGTCACCATGCCGACAATCGACACGCCAGCGGTCGATGCACCTGCTGCCAATGCGCCAGCCATTTCCGCCAAAGACCTGAAATCCGTCTTCCAATAATCCGCGCGTACTTGCGATCCGGCTTTTCTTGGCGCGCGCTTTGTCCTATCCAGATTGCAGTCAACGGGCAGTCAGGTTTCGGGTATGGTTCAACAGGTTCTGGATGAGGTCCAAATCAGCTGCCCCGGCTGCAGCGTTGTGGCGTTTGCGGATTTGTCCACGAATATGGTTTTGCTCACCAATAGCGATTGCGATCTGGCGCGGGATGAGTTGAACGCGTTGAGTGTTCAAGCGCGGGCGAGCCTTGCCGCCGGGACCGAAGCGTTTCTGGGCACGGACGACGGGTTCCATCTGTTCCTGCGGGCGCAGTCCAACGACGCCGACGCTTTGATTTGTGTCTGTGATCGCGGTGCAGATATTCCCGTGTTGATGCAAACTCTGCGGACAGCCCTGACCGAGATTGAACAAACGGTGACCTGATCCATGAGCCCTGATCCCGATATGCAGCGTATTCTCGACGCATTGACCGCCGAGCGGGTCTTTGTCGACGGCGCGATGGATCTGGGGGAGGCGGGTTCTGACGTGGCACTGGCCGCAGCGATTAAGCTGATCGACACCATTGTTCTACCCCGCGTGCTGGAGTTTCGCGTCGGCGATACGGCCCTGTCACTGGACATCGGCGGGCGACGGCTGCGGTCACTTGTCTCGACCGAGGGGCAATTGCCCGACCTTAGCGCGGCCCAGGGGCATTTGCTGTCTTCCGAGCGATCGGAGCTTGTGGCGGCGCTGGGCGCAGGGATGCGCTCGCTGATCTTGCGCGAAGGGCGGTTGCACGTGTCTCGGCACCCGTCGCAAGGCAGCGATGGCGGAGCTGTTGATGGCGGCTTGTCTGTCAACGCGCTGGCAGAGGCGTGGGAGATCGATCTGGATGCGCGCCCGCCCACGCCGATTGAGCAGTTTTGCCTGACACTGGGCCAGGATCTCAAAGCGATGTTGGTGATCAAAGCCGGTGCAGAGCAAACCGGGCTGGGCGACGCCGCGCTTCAAGGCACGCTGCGCGCGCTCTTGGCAGGGCAAGTGGCTGAATTCGACCCAAGTTTTGCCGTTTTTACTACCGCTGATAGCCGTCACATGATTTTTTGCCAGCAAGGGTTGCTGCCCGGCGGTCTGGGGCTGTGTTTCGTAAAGATTAATGAAATCAGTATCCTATCTGCGATTTCTGTGACTGGTATCGCGCAGATTGCCCCCATATGGCAAAGCATCCATCTTTGAGCTAAGGCTTTCGCCGCCGGACCGTTCCCGTGTCCGAAACAATTCTCAATTCGTCTCATTACTGTCAAAAAATTAACCAAGTACCCCGCCACAAAACCGTCACGACATGGAGTGGGTCTGCCCTGTGGCAGGCGTGGTTAGCAGAACGGCCATCCCGATAACGGGCCTCCGATGAAGACAGTGGATTGAGGATTAAGCAATGAAATTGAAGATCAACCCCTTCACCCGATCAGGCGCACGAGTCCTGGTCGCATTGGCAGCGGGCACAATGGTTCCGCACGCGGTCATGGCTGAGGACGTTACCCTGAAATCGGCCGACGGTACTGTGAACATCGTTGGCGAATACGTCGATTTCGTGGATGACCATTATGTAATCCGCACGGCGCTGGGTGATCTGCGGATCACCGCATCGCGCGTGCGTTGTGAAGGTGCGGCCTGTCCGACCTTTGAAACCGCAACCGCAGGTGTGAAAATCGCTGGTTCCGACACTGTTGGTGAGGGCTTGATGCCGTTGCTGATGTCCGGGTTTGCCTCGCATCTGGATGCGGAAGCATCCATCTTGGCGACCGAAAACAGCGGTGAAATCCTTGCCAGCTTCGTAGGCGATGGCGGCTTTGGCGATGATCTGGGCAGCTACCTTGTAACGTCCTCCTATTCTGGCGAAGCGTTTGAATCGCTTTTGGACGGTTCCGCGGAAATCGGCATGTCCGTGCGTCGCATCAAGCCGCAAGAGGCGCGTGACCTCAAGGCAAATGGCGCAGGCAACATGGTCAGCACCAATCAGGAGCATATCGTAGCGGTCGACAGCATCGTGGCTGTGATTCACCCTTCGAACCCGATTCAAATTCTGGACAAGGCGCAAATCCGCGACATCTATGCAGGTCGCGTGACCAACTGGTCGCAACTGGGCGGTGACGACGTGCCGATCAAAGTGGCGACCCGTCAGGACGGCTCCGGCACCCGCTCGGTGTTTGAAGACCGTATTTTTGTGGGCAAGGGCGCAACCCTGCGTGACGACGCGATTGTCATGGAAGACAACAACTCCATGGCGGCGTTCGTGAACGATGACCCGGGTGCCTTTGGCTTTGTGGGCTATGCGTTCCAGCGTGGCGCCAAGCCGCTGACCATCATCAACCACTGCGGTATGACGATGATCCCGGACGCGTTCTCGGCCAAGAACGAGGAATACGCGCTGAACCGTCGCCTTTATCTTTATAACCGCAGCGACAACCTGAGCGCAGACGCCAAGGAATTCCTTGAATATGCGATGTCCGAAGATGCAGACGGCGTGATCGCCAAGTCTGGCTTCATCGACCTGAGTGTGTCGCGTCAAGAGCAATCCATGGATAGCCCGCGCGCCATCGCGCTGCAGGATCCGAAGGCAGACCGCTATGAAGCGGGCGTTATGCAGGAAATGCTGGCCGCGATGAGCAACTTTGATCGTCTGTCCACAACCTTCCGCTTCCGCACAGGTTCGTCCAAGCTGGACGAGCGTGGTCAGATGGATATGGAGCGTCTGGTCGACTATCTGCAGGACCTGCCAGAAGGCACCAATGTGCAATTCGTCGGCTTTACAGACAGTGTTGGTGCATTCGGCAGCAACCGTTCACTCTCCGTGGGCCGTGCTGGTCAAGTGCAGGAAGACCTGCTGGCATTCGCAAGCGATAAGGTGCAGCACATCTCGATGAGCCACACCGGCTATGGCGAGATTGCTCCGGCCACATGCAATACCGATGAGTTTGGCCGTTCGGTCAACCGCCGCGTGGAAGTGTGGATCGGCAAGGACGCCTCTAGCTAAGGCGCAGACCAAATTCGGGGCCGCCTGCATCCGCAAGCGGCCCCTTTTTTCTAGTAAACTTCAACGCGCCAGCGACCTGTGGTGGGGTCAGAGAGCCGGTGCCGTGTGATCGGAGACCCATGATGCACACCAAAAAGACTATTCCGACAAAAGCTGTGACGGCCCTTGCGTTTAGTGTCGCTTGCTTTGTCGGCACACCTGCAAGCGCCGATGATGGGGTGAGCGGCGCGCAGATCGTTAAGGCCTCTAGCGTGGTCGGATCGGATGGCGGCAGCGAACGGATCAACAATGCTGGCAAGCTGCGGACCCTCAGCCAACGCATCCCCGCTGCGGCGTGCAACCTGCAGGCTGCCGTGGACCCGTTCAAAAGCTCGCAGGCACTGAAAGACGCGGTTGCAGAGTTCAACCAGATCATAAACGCGCTAAAGAACGGGGATGCGGCGCGGGGTATCAACGGGGTTGAAACCAACCGCAAGACCCTGCAGGCGATTGAGGCGGTTGAAACCGCATTCGCGCCGATGCTGCAATCGGCTGAAGCATTGCTGCAGGACGCGTCCAACCTGGACGCTGAGATGATCATGGTCAAAGAGGCAATGCCAGTTCTGAGCGCGGCGAAACTGCTCGTATCGCAAGTCTCGGGACAGTATTCTAACCCGGCCGAACTGGTGCAGTCGGATGCAGTACGCATCGATATTGCGGGCCGCCAGCGGATGCTGACCCAGGAGATTTCCAGGGAAGCCTGTCATATCCTGTCCGGCATTGAAGCGGATACAGCCAAGGCTGACCTCCCGCGCTCGATCCAGATGTTCGAAATGTCCATGCAGGCGCTGCGTTTCGGGATGCCGGAAGCAGGGATCAAGGTCAGTGACAATCCTGCGATCAATGACGGGCTGACGCTGGTTGCGTCCAACTGGGCCGACCTGCGCCCGCATCTGGCGGCGATCGAAGCGGGCGAAACGCTCGATCGGCCGCAGCGTGCGGAGCTGTTTCATGGTCTGACCACCACTTTGCACAACATGGATAAGGTGGTCCACATGTACTCGGACGCCTCGAAACTGGGCCTTTGACCCAA
>CAZPXE010000311.1:0-4500 GCA_964590545.1 uncultured Rhodobacterales bacterium
TGATCATCGGAAATTCGGCGGCTGGCTTCGTGCGACGGGGGTTGGAGGCGGCGGGGTTCGATGTGATCCGCGCCCCCGGCTATGGGCGCAAGCGGCACATGACCCGCGCCGCACTGCCCGCACGATGAGCCAGCAATCCAACACACGCCTTGGCATCTGGCTGATGGTTGGCACCTCGCTGGTCTTTGCGGCGCAGGACGGTGTGTCGCGCCATCTGGCGGACAACTACAACGTCTTCATGGTGGTGATGATCCGCTATTGGTTCTTTGCCGCTTTCGTTATCGCCATCTCTGCCCGGCACAAGGGCGGGCTGCGGCGGGTGGCGCAGACGCGGCAACCGGTGTTGCAGGCCTTCCGGGGGCTTCTGCTGGCGGCTGAGATTTGTGTGATGGTCACCGCCTTCACCATCCTTGGCCTGATCGAAAGCCATGCCGTGTTCACTGCCTACCCCCTGCTCATCGCCGCCTTGTCTGGCCCAATCCTTGGCGAGCGCGTGGGCTGGCGGCGCTGGTCGGCGATCCTGTTCGGCTTTGCAGGTGTCCTGATCATCCTGCAGCCGGGCATGGGCGTGTTCAATCCAGCGGCGGTGATCCCGTTCTGCTCGGCCCTGATGTTCGCGCTCTATGGGTTGCTCACCCGCTATGCGGCGCGGCAGGACAGCGCCGAGACGTCGTTCTTCTGGACCGGCACCGTGGGCGCGGTGGCGATGACCTGTGTGGGCCTGTGGTTCTGGGTGCCGATGAGCGCGCCCGATTGGGGCTGGATGGCCGCGCTCTGCATCATGGGCGTGACGGGGCACTGGCTGCTGATCAAATGCTATGAGGTGGCCGAGGCGAGTGCTGTGCAGCCCTTCGCCTATCTGCAACTGGTGTTTGCGGCGAGTATCGGGCTGCTGGTCTTCACAGAAGACCTACGGACTAACGTGGTGATCGGCGCGGTGATGATCGTGGCGGCGGGGTTGTTTACGGCGTGGCGGGAGCGGCAGCGGGCGGGGTGAATACCAACGCGGAGCCGGGCCAGGGGTTTGTTGAAGGCCCCCTAAATCTGCGCCACCATAAACACCGCTGGGAACTCGATCCCGCCGCGCAGGGTGACGCTGACCTCGCCCTGCGCCACAAACCCCATCGCTTGATAGAATGGCACGGCGGTCAGGGTGCTTTGGCAGTGCATCTGCGCCATGCCGCTGGCTTTGGCGTGCAGCAGGATATGCTCCAAAAGCCCGCGCGCGATCCCGGCGCGGGTGTGCTCCGGGTCGGTGGCGACGTGGCGGATATGGCCGACGCCGCGCTGGCCGGGGCGACCACCGGGGGCCTGCAGGGACCAACCGCCCGCGCCAACCAGATCGCCCTCGCCCGTCTCAGTCACAAAGAACAGGCCGGATTTCAGCAAATCCGGTTGCGCGCGACCAATCACCGGAACCGCTGTCATCAGCACCGAGGGCGGGTAGTCCGGCGCGAGCAGCCGCGCATAGCTGCGCTGGAACAGATCATCCAGCGCGCCGAGGTCGTCCATTGTGGCGGTGCGGATCGTCAGGGGCATCTCATCCACCTCCTAAGAGCGTGTTGAGCAGTTAGTGCGCTTTGCCTGCCCGGCCACGCCTTTGACGGTTTAGTAACGGCGGCCATCCCCGCTTACGCGAAAAGTTTTCGAAACGCTGAAACGAAAAAAGCCGCGTCCGAAGGGGCGCGGCTTGGTCAGTTCAAAGATGGGGCAGATTACTTGATCTTGCCTTCCTTGTATTCGACATGCTTGCGCGCCACCGGGTCATATTTCCGGACGACCATTTTCTCGGTCATGGTGCGTGCGTTTTTCTTGGTCACATAGAAGTGGCCGGTGCCTGCGCTAGAGTTCAGGCGGATCTTGATTGTGGTCGGCTTCGCCATGGGTCTCGTCTCCTGCTGCGAAGCGCGCCCTCGGGGGCCGATCCGCGAAATTCGTCTGAGTGTGCGCTTCTACCGGGGTCTGGCGGTGAGTCAAGGGGGTTCGGCGGGGAAAGGCGGGCCGCGTACCGGATATATTCCACTCTGCGCCGCCGAGACCGAAAATGCATATGCGTGGAAGGCCTGTAAGCCGGATTCTGTCCCCCATTGCTGGGGTGATGACCATTCTTCTTGAGCCTGCGTTGCCACAGACCCTCTAGCTGCCTACCCGAACCTGCTGGGGCGAAAGCAGCCCCGGGGGCAAGCCCCCGCGCGGTCCCTATTCGGCATTGCTCCCGGTGGGGCTTGCCATGCCCGGCCTGTTACCAGCCCGGCGGTGGGCTCTTACCCCACCGTTTCACCCTGACCCCTGCAAGCAAGGGCGGTTTGTTCTCTGTGGCGCTTTCCGTCGGGTTGCCCCGCCCGGGCGTTACCCGGCACCGTTGCTTCATGGAGTCCGGACTTTCCTCGGCGGCCCGAAGGCCGACGCGGCCATCCGGCCTTCCACGCGAGAGGGTGGGTAGAGAGGTGGCGGAGGCGCGTCAATGGTGGATCGCGGTTTGGCTTGCGATGTTGGATGCCTCCGGCGGGGATATTTTTGGCAAGATGAAAGGGGAAGCCGGCACTCAAATAGCTGGCAAAGCGCGGAAATCTTCCGGGCACAGAGGGCCAGCGCCATAGGGGCGGAAGCGCGCGCGCAGAGTTTGGAGCAGCGTCGCGTCGTCTGCCTCGGCGGTATAGCCGAGCGTGTGGGCGTGGGCGCGCAGGGTGTTTGCATCGCATGTTGTGGGCGCGCTGGCGGTGCTGGAGGCGCGCGCGAGGCCGAGCCGCTCAAGGCGGTGCCAATCAAAGCGGGGGCCGGGGTCGATTTTGCGACCGGGGGCCATGTCGGAATGGCCGATGACGCCGCCGGGAGGAATGCCATGGCGGGCCATGATTTGAGCGAGCAGCGTCGTGAGCGCGTCCATCAGCGGTTCGGCAAAGGGGGCCGTGCCGTCATTGTCCAATTCGATCCCGATGGAGCGGGAGTTGATGTCAGTCAGGCCCGCCCACTCCCCTGCCCCGGCATGCCATGCGCGCAGGTGTTCGGGGACAAGCTGGGTGATCTCGCCCGTCTTGGCGATGACGTAATGGGCCGAGACTTCCGCCGCCGGATCGCAAAGCCGTTCAATAGCCGCCTCTGCACTCGCCATAGCGGTGTAGTGCAGAACGATCAGTGTAGGCCGCAGCCCGTCGCGGCGTGGGCCGTGGTTGGGGGACAGGGGTGCCGGGTTACTCAGAGGAGATCGCCAAGGGTTCGACCACCGCGTTCGGCTCGGCCTGAGCGGGCGCGTTTGCGCGTGCCCCGCGGAACGGGGTCGGATCCCAAGAACAGGCGTAGCCATCGCCATCCGGGTCCAGCCCTTTGCGGTCGCGTTGCGGGCCGCCCCGGCTGAGGAAGTCAATCTGGGCCTGATCGGGGGACGGATAGCCCGCGCAGGCAGCCACATGTCGCTGGGCCGAGCGCAGGTTTGTACGGCGAAAAATCTGTGCCCCAACCGGGTTGTTGGTTTGCAGCGCGTAGGCCACGATATTCGGCTGGTTCGAGCCGGGCCGCGTGGGCAGGTCTGTCGGTTCGATCACGCGGTATTGCTGGCGGTTTGTCGCGATCCGCTGAGCGTCAGATTCAATGCTGCGTTGGGACGAGACCGCGCCGAAATCCTGCTCGGATGAGATACCGGGATTGCTCACGGCAGCCGGGGCAGGATTAGATGGGCTGGCATCAACCGGCGCTTGGCCTGAGTTCACAGCAGCCGCATTCGCGCGGGCCTGCGCCTCGGCTGAGTCGGTATTCACGGCTGCGGTGACAGAGGCCGGAAGCGGGCGCTCTGTCGCCGCGCCGGTGCTGTCCAGCGGAGCGCTGGCGACGGGGGCCGGGGCCGGAACGGCTGGCTGACCGGGGGAGCGGGACAGTTGCGCGTCGCGCTGCGCCGAGGCTTGCGTATCAAAGGGCGCGCCGCTCTCGGGGATTGCGGGCTGGCACGCTGCGAGGGCGCATAGGGCTGCGCCGCCAAGGAAAAACCGGATCATATCTGCCCACCTATCTGCATGTTCATCTGCACTTTATGGGCAGCGGTTTACCACCATTTCGTCGGCTTGGCTACAAACCCTGCGCGGTCTTCCAGCGCATAGGCGAGATTGAGCAATTCGCCCTCTTCCCACGGCTTGCCAATCAGTTGCAGGCCCAGCGGCAGACCGGATGCGTCCAGCCCGGCGGGGATGGAAATGCCCGGCAGCCCGGCGAGGTTCACTGTCACGGTGAACACATCGTTCAGGTACATCTGCACCGGGTCCGCATCCGCCATTTCGCCCAAGCCAAACGCAGCAGAGGGGGTTGCGGGCGTCAGGATACCGTCGATGCCTTGGGCGAAGACATCATCGAAGTCTTTCTTGATCAGAGCGCGGACCTTGCGGGCGCGGTTGTAATAGGCGTCGTAGAAGCCTGCTGACAGAACGTAGGTCCCGATCATCACCCGGCGTTGTACTTCCGGCCCGAAGCCTTCGGCGCGGGTCTTTTCGTACATCTCTGTGATGCCATCGC
>CAZPXE010000312.1:0-4495 GCA_964590545.1 uncultured Rhodobacterales bacterium
CCACCGTGGACGCCCTCGCCGCCGCCGAAGACGCCGATGTGATGGCCGCATGGGCGGGCCTTGGCTATTACGCCCGCGCCCGCAACCTGCTCAAATGCGCCCGCGTGGTCAGTGCTGAGCATGATGGCGCCTTCCCCAACACCGCCGAAGCCCTGCTGAAACTCCCCGGCATCGGCCCCTACACCTCCGCCGCGATTGCCTCGATTGCCTTTGACCAACGCGCCACGGTGCTGGATGGCAACGTCGAGCGGGTCATGTCCCGCCTGCACAATGACGAAACACCCCTGCCCGCAGCCAAACCCGTGTTCCACGCCTATGCCGACGCGCTCACCCCGAACCAACGGCCCGGAGACTATGCGCAAGCCGTCATGGACCTTGGCGCGACGATCTGCACCCCGCGCAACCCCGCCTGCGGTATCTGCCCATGGCGCGAGCCCTGCAAAGCCCGCCAATCAGGCAGCCCCGAGACACTGCCCCGCAAAACCCCCAAGAAAGCCAAACCCACACGGCGCGGCATCGCCTATGTCGCCCGCCGCAGCGATGGCGCATGGCTGCTGGAAACGCGGCCCGAAAAAGGCCTGCTGGGCGGGATGCTCGGCTGGCCCGGTTCGGATTGGTCCGACGCACCGCAACCCGCACCGCCGCTGGACGCCGACTGGCAGGCGCTGACGGGCGATGTGCGCCACACCTTCACCCATTTTCACCTGATCCTCGACGTGCAAGTCGCGCAGGTGCCCGACAACGCCGCCCCGCAGGCGGGCCAGTTCGTCGAAGCGGCCCGCTTCCGCCCCGCCGACCTGCCCACGGTCATGCGCAAAGTCTTCAACCTCGCCCGCGCGCCCTTAACCGAAACCGCCTAAAGCCACGTGACGCGCCGCCGCGCTGAACTTTCAACGTAAGTTTGCTATAAGCACCTCAGGTTGGATAATTGGGAATCGGATCATGTCAGATCAAGCTCGATCACGCAGCGACTTGGCGCGCTTCACCAGCGCCTTGCCTTTCTGGATGGCCTACGGCCTGCCGATCCTCTTATGCTATTCGGCCATGAAAGGTGGCCTTTGGCTGCTCGCCGTGCCTATCTCTACTTGGTACCTCTTTGCCATGCTGGACGCGGTGATTGGACAGAACAAGGCCAACGCCGATCTGGACACCAGCGAGGACGAGATGAAATGGTACCGCCTTGGCGTGATGGCTTGGGCCCCGGTGCAATTCGTCACCCTGTTCTGGCTGATCTGGTATGTGCCAAAGGCCGACCATCTGAGCACGTTTGAAGCCATCGCCACTTTCTTTTGCGCCGGGATCGTTACCGGCACCGTCGGGATCAACTACAGCCACGAGCTGATGCACCAGAAAAACCGCCTGGAACGCTGGCTGGCAGACGCGCTGCTCGCCATGGTCCTCTACTCGCACTTCCGCTCCGAACATTTGCAGGTCCATCACCGCTATGTCGGCACCCCGCGCGATACAGTCACCGCGCGCTACAACGAAGGCTTCCACCGGTTCTACCCCCGTGTTCTGCGAGAAGGCCTGACCTCTGCTTTTCAGGCCGAAGCCGCGAAGCTGGCCCGCAAAGACCTGCCATGGACCCATTCCAGCAACCCCTTCTGGACCTATTGGTACCTGCAAGCGGTCATGCTGCTGCTGGCCTTTGTGCTAGGCGGCTGGTCCGGGCTGGCGCTGTTTTTGGTGCAGGCCGGGACCGCGATCTGGCAGTTGGAACTGGTCAATTACGTGGAACATTACGGCCTGACACGGCGTCATCTGGGAAGCGGCAAGTATGAACATGTGCGCCCGCATCATAGCTGGAACGCCGATCAGCGCGCGTCGAACTGGCTGCTGATCAACCTGCAACGACACTCAGACCACCATTACAAACCCGACCGCCGCTTTCCCGTTCTGCAAACCTACGACACATCCGAGGCCCCGCAGCTCCCATATGGCTATCCGGTTATGACGGTTCTTGCGATGATCCCGCCGCTTTGGCGGCGAAACATGAACCCGCGCGTGCGTGCGTGGCGGCAGATGTACTACCCCGATATCACGGATTGGGCCGCCTATAACCGCGCGGCAAATCCGCTGCCGCGCTGAACTCAAAATTAACCCGCCCGCCGCTAAGGTGCCGCAACCGAGTTTGCATAAGGGGCGCGCGACATGGTTTCATCTCTGGCGAAACAGAACTCTCGATTTGCGCGGGTCAGATGCCTGTTGGTTGAGGATTCAGAGTTTGATCAGAGGCGCATCCAACGGGTTCTGGAACAGCTCGGTGTGCAGCGGTTGGACATCGTGCCTGACGTGACAACCGCCCGCGAATATCTCGACACATTCCGCCCGGACCTGATCCTGATGGACAACGGCTTACCCGACGGCTCCGGTGTCGACTTGGCGCTTGAACTGCGCGAACACCCCGAGCGTCAGAACATCCCCGTGGTCATCATCAGCGACTGGCCCACACCCTTCATGTTCGACAAAGCTCTGATGGCACGTGTCCGCTCTGTGCTGAACAAGGATGAGTTCAATCTGGTCAGTGCGGTGGATGTGCTGAACCATTCGCGGGGGTTGAAGGCAGTGTCCAAACGGTGATTGGCTGATCTATTCCGGCGACCATCTGCCCATCATGGCGGATCAAATCACCCACCTCCTGCTCTGGCAACACTGCGCGGATGTCATCGCTGATCACCAAAGGCGCATCCAGCACCCGCGTCAGCCCTTCAATCCGGCTGGCGACATTCACGGTGTTGCCGATCACCGCAAATTCCAGGCGATTCCCGCCGATATCGCCCAGAACAACCGGGCCTCGGTGCAAACCAACGCTCACCGCAAGCTCTGGCTCGCCCGCGGCAAGGCGCTCAGCATTCCAAACCTGCGCCGCCCCGATCATCGCCCGCGCACATAGATAGGCCCTGCGCGCATCATCCTCGGCCGGAAAAGGCGTGCCAAAACTCGCCATAAGCCCGTCGCCCAGATACTTATCGAGCGTGCCGCCATGGGCAAACACAGCCGCCTCCATCCGCGCGTGAAAGGCGCGCAAGGTCTGGATCACATCCTCGGGCGTCCGGTCGGAAGCGAAGCGGGTAAACCCTTTGATATCCACAAAAATCACCGCCACATCATGCGAACGGATCTGTTTCAACGGCTCGTCGTTATGGCTCAGCTCCTCCACCACATTGGGCGAGAAATAGCGCGACAGGTTCTCCCGCTCGCGCTCAAGCGCCGCGTTGTTGATCAAGAGCCGATTGAACCGCCGGATCGACAGCGCCAGCGTATAGGTCACGATAATGAAAATCACCGCGTTCTGAATGCGCAGATCAAAGTTGAAACTGTTCGGCGACAGGATTTGCAGCATCGCCGGATTATGCCCAAACGCCGCCTCCGCCGCCTGCTGCAAGGCCTGCGACGGCGTACTGAACCACCAAATCAACCCCAGCGCGATGAACCAAACCGCGACCGTCCAGTTCCCAACAGCAATGATCGTCCGCCACGAATAGCTCAGCGTTGCGCCCGCCAGCAGAATATAGAGGAAGGAAAACCCCTCGAACCGCAGATACATCGCCAACGGCCAATCATTTTCCGCCAGTGGGTTCGGGATCGTCAGCGTCACGACAAACACCAGAACATCCACGAAAATCAGCACCAGTTCCCGCCGCGATTGCCCGACTTGAGCAATCCGCGTCTGCAGCCAGCCCAGAAAGGCCATCGCAGCCAGAAACGGGTAGTAAAACACCATCTCCCAATTCGGATTCAGATAGATCAGAAGCACCGCGACAATCGCCAACGCCACCCAGCGCGCGCGCACCGCCAGCAGCACCCCTTCGCGTTTATGCCGCTCCAGCGTGGCCATGGTAAACCGGTTCGACATCGCCGCATCCATCTGCGCACGGTCACTGGTATCAAGGTCGGCAATCGCTTGCAGCGGAGAGATTTCGGTCATTGTCAGCGCTCCAACGTGTCGAACCCCAAATATGCACGAATTCCCCCGCGCAAACACGCGCAGCCAAAGAAAAAAGCCCCGCCAGCAAACGCGGCGGGGCAAGTCATAGTGCCTGGCTTGGGTATGGTTGGCCAGTTAAGGCCGCAGGCACCGGCGGTGTTCGAGGTTAATTCTTGAAATCTAGTCGTGCATCTCGGCCCGGATTTGCTGGCGCAGCACGTCAATGGGGACAACTTTCCCTTCGCGCTTGAAGCACCAATAGGTCCAGCCGTTGCAACTTGGCGCGCCTTCCAGATGCGCGCCGACCTGATGGATCGACCCTTTGATATCGTCGCCCACCAAGGTGCCATCGGCCCGAACCTTGGCCTTGTGGCGCTTGTTCATCGAAAACAACTCTTCGCCCGGCCGCAGCATCCCGCGCTCGACCAGTTGCCCAAACGGCACCCGCGGCTGCGCCCGTTTCGAAGCAGAGACGCGCAGCGCCTCATTGTCAAACTTGCGCACAGCGGCGATGCGCTTCTCGGCCACCTTGCGATAGGCTGCCTCGCGCTCAATCCCGATAAACTC
>CAZPXE010000313.1:0-4490 GCA_964590545.1 uncultured Rhodobacterales bacterium
TCCGGCAAGGGCGATGGCGAGTTCGACAAGGCGTAGCTCGCCATGGGACATATCGGCAGCGGGAATGTGGGCGCGGTCTGCGAGGCCGACTTGGGCGAGGATATCCATGGCCCGCTCATTCAGCGCGGCCTCGGCCGAGGCTTTGCGCCAGAAGCGCATGGAGGAGCCGTGTTTGGCTTGCACGGCGATGGCGGTGTTTTCCAGCACGGAAAAGCTGGGCAGGACAGAGGTGATCTGGAACGTCCGGCTCAGGCCTGCATGGGCGCGCTGTGCCATACTGAGGCCCAGCAGGTCTTGGCCATCCAGCGCGACCGCGCCGCTATCCGGTTGCAGCACGCCCGAGATTTGGTGGATCAGCGTCGTCTTCCCCGCCCCGTTGGGGCCGATCAGGGCATGGCATTCCGCCTCGCCCACGGTCAGGGACACATCGCGGGTGACGTGCAAGGCCCCGAAGCTTTTGTCGACGTTTTGAAGGCTCAGCATCAGGCGGCCTTTCGGAACGCGAGCAGGTCGCTCAGCCCGCCTTTGGCGTAGAGCACCATGACGACCAAGAGCGGGCCGTAGATCAGCCGCCACTCGTGGATATAGGCAGACAGGATTTCCTCGGCCAGCACGATGAAGAACGCGCCAAGGATCGCGCCATTGCGGCTGCCAAGACCGCCGAGCACCACGACCACGATCAGATCGCCAGAGCGTTGCCATGTTGAGAGCGCGGGGCTGACGAATTCCGCGTGCTGCATGATCAGAACGCCGGAGACACCGGCGATCATGGCGGCGATGACATAGGCGGTGAGTTGGTAGCGTTTGACATCATAGCCCATGATTTCCGCCCGCTGCGGGTTGTCGCGTGCGGCGCGCAGAACACGGCCAAAGCGCGATTGGCTCATGGCGTGGACCCCGGCCCAAGCAGCGAACATCACCGCAAGGGTGACAAAGTAGAGGCCACCGCGGTTCTGGACCACGTCGCTGCCGAACAACGTGGCAAGGTTCCAAAGGGTCAGGCCGTCGTCCCCCCCGTAGGCGGCGAGGGAGGTGAGGGTGAAGTAGATCATCTGCCCGAAAGCGAGCGTGATCATCAGGAAGTAAACGCCGCTGGTGCGCAGGGCGAGCACGCCTGTGATGCCCGCCACCACCGCTGTCACGGCAAGGGCGATAACGAGCAGCAGGGTGAATTCTTCGATCCCGGATTCCAACCCGATGGCGGCGGCATAGGCGCCCACACCGACAAAGGCCGCATGGCCAAGCGAGACCATCCCGCCATGGCCGATCAGCAGGTCGAGTGAGATGGCTGCAATCGCCAGAAGCATCGCTTTCATCAGCAGGCCAGTGAGGTAGCCCGCGCCCATCGCGTCGAGCGCAAAGGGCGCGGCGAGAAGGACAGCAAAGAGCACAAGGCCAAAGATGAGCGCGCGGTCCATCAGGCCACCCCGCGTGCGGGCAACAGGCCCTTGGGACGGAAGATCAGGATGGCGGCCATCAGCACATAGATCAGCATTGACGAGAGCGCCGGGCCGATCTGGTTGGCGAAGGAGGGCGAAAAGACCGCCGACAGCAACTCGACAGACAGGCTGCGGCCCAGCGTGTCGATCAGGCCAACGAGCAGCGCAGCGACGAATGCACCACCGATAGAGCCGATGCCGCCGATGATGATGACCACGAATGCAACGATCAGGATGTTGTCGCCCATACCCGGTTCAATCGCGAAGATCGGTGCGGCGATGACGCCTGCGAACCCGGCCAGCATCGCGCCGACGCCGAAGACGATCATAAACAGGCGTTGGATGTTGACGCCGAGGGCGGAGACCATTTCCGGTGTTGTCGCCCCGGCGCGGATCAGCATGCCAACGCGGGTGTAGCTGACTGTGATGAACAGCGCGATGGCGACGGCCAACCCGGCCACGATGGTGGCGACGCGGTAGATGGGGTAACGCAGTTGCTCGGTCAGTTGGATCGAGCCGGAAAGAAGCTCTGGTGTGTCGATGGACAGGGTTGCAGGGCCGAAGAGGACTTTGGCCAACTCGTTCAGGAAGATGATGATGCCGAAGGTGGCCAGCACTTGGTCCAGATGGGTGCGGGTATAGAGGTGCCGGAAGATGAAAAATTCAAGGAACAGCCCGAAGGCGAGCGCGGCTGCGAGCGAGAGAACCAGTGCGAGGCCCCAGCTTCCAGTGAGCGCGTAGAAGGCGAAGACCAGATACGCTCCGACCATATATTGCACGCCGTGGGCGAGGTTGATGAAGCCCATCACGCCAAACACCAGCGTCAGGCCCGCTGCGATCAGGAACAGCAGCATCCCGTACTGGACTCCGTTCAGGACCAGAATAAGGAACAATGTCAGTGACATAAGAGGAGAGACTTTCCCGCGAAAGGTTGGGCCCGCACCGGGGTGCGGACCCAGATTGGCTTACATTTTGCAGTCGTCGTGGAAACTGTCTTCGTAATCCTCAACCACGGTCCGCACGAAAGAGGTGTGGAACTTGCCATCTTCCCGCTTGGCGACGGTCAGCATGTGGAAGTCCTGAATCGGGTAGTGGTTGTTGTTGAAGGCAAAATCGCCCCGGACGGAGGCAAATTCGGCTGCTTTGACGGCGGCGCGCACGGCGTCCTTGTCGCTCAGATCGCCGCCCAGCTTGGCAACGGCGCTGTCGATCAGGTTGGCGGTGTCATAGGCCTGCATCGCGTAGGAGCCGGGGATGTAGCCGTATTTTTCTTCGAAGGCGGACGAGAACGCTTTGTTTGCCTCGGTGTCCATGTCCGGTGCCCATGTGCCAGCCGCAAGGAAGCCGACAGCGGCGTCTTTCTGGCCGGGCAGGGTGGTTTCGTCGGTGGTGAAGACCGATTGGAACTTGATGCTATCGCTCAGGCCCGCTGCATCGAACTGCTTCACCAGGCGCACGCCCATGCCGCCGGGCATGAAGGTGAACATCGCATCCGCGCCTGACGCGGACAGGCGCGCAAGTTCCGCTGAGAAGTCCTGATGGCCGAGCGGGGTGAACACTTCATCCGTCACGGCGCCTTTGAATGTCTGCTTGAAGCCTTCCATGTTGTCGCGGCCCGCTTGGTAGTTGGGGACCATGGCGAAGACGTTCTGGAACCCTTCTTCGCTGGCGATCATGCCGCTGACTTCAGCGTTCTGGTTGTTCTGGTAGGACGTTGCAAAGAAGAACGGATTGCAGTTGCGGCCCGCAAAAGTGGACGGCCCGGCATTGGGGCTGATCAGGAAGGTTTCGGACTGCACCACCGGCTTGAAGATGGCTGCCAGCATGTTCGAAAAGACGGTGCCGACGACGAAATCGACCTCTTCCTTCTCAACCAGCGAGGTCGCTTTCAGCAGGGCCACGTCGGGCTTCAATTCATCGTCTTCAACGACGAGTTCGGTGGCCTGACCGCCCAACTTGCCACCCTTCTGGTCGAGTGCCAGTTGGAAGCCGTCGACAATCTGCTGTCCCAGCGCCGCGGGCGGGCCGGACAGGGTGACGACCATTCCGATTTTCAGGTCTTCGGCCAGCGCGACTGTGCCGCTTGCCGCTGCCAGCGCGAGCGCGCTGAGCGTGGTTGATAATTTCTTCATTTTTGACTCCCGTGTTGTTGTCCCGCGTCGCGGGCTTAGTCTGATTTTTTGGCGAACCCGGCCATTTTGGCATAGCCTTTGACGATGGATTCGCGGTCTGCGTAGCTGAGCACATCATTGACGTCATCGAAACCGGCTGGGCTGCGTTTTTCCACCTCGTCTATCACCCGTTCCGGCCCACCAACGCGGTTGGTGCGCACGACGTCTGCGGTTTTTGGAAGGCGGTCCTTTTCGTAGTGATACAGCGCCTCGCGCGGGTGGGCGCTGCTGGCGAGCAGGTCGGCAAGGCAGCGCGCGTCAAGGATCGCTTGCGCTGAGCCATTGGAGCCGACCGGGTACATTGGATGCGCTGCATCACCGAGCAACGTCACGCGGCCATGGGTCCAGCGGGGCAGCGGGTCGCGGTCGGCCATCGGGTATTCGAAAATGTCCGGCGTCGCGCGCACCAGCGCTTCAAGATCGATGCCGGGGACGTGGAAGCGTTTGGCATAGGGCAGCACTGTGGCGAGCGAGGTGCGTTTCGACCAGCTTTCCCGTTGGGGCGCGGTCTTGTCACCGTCGGCCACGCGCACATTCACGACCCAGTTCATCAACTGTTTGCCGTCTTTCACCGGGGCAA
The DNA here is from genome assembly GCA_964590545.1 of uncultured Rhodobacterales bacterium. Classification (GTDB taxonomy): domain Bacteria; phylum Pseudomonadota; class Alphaproteobacteria; order Rhodobacterales; family Rhodobacteraceae; genus Aliishimia. Next base: position 4,191 of record CAZPXE010000313.1, read on the forward strand.
TTGGGTACAGCACCAGCTTGCCGCTGAGCCCGCCCGCGATGGCCATCGTTTCGCCATCCTCCCAGACCGGCCATTCGGTCGCGCCGCGCCACATGACGACGCCCTGCCACTTCGCGGGGCCTTCATCCGGATAAAACCGTTTGCGCCCAACGGAGTGGATTCCGTCGGCGCAGATCAGGACTTCGGCCCGCAGGGTGCGCGAGGCACTGCCATCGCGTGTGTCGGTGAACTGCGCGGTGACGCCCCCTTCGTCCTGCACGAAGCCACCAAGGCTAAGGCCCGTCAGCACGGCATCTGGCC
>CAZPXE010000314.1:0-4487 GCA_964590545.1 uncultured Rhodobacterales bacterium
GCCGAACGTGTTCCGCATGAAGTTGCTGGGCGCTGAGGTGATCCCGGTCACTTCGGGCCGTGGCACGCTGAAGGATGCAATGAACGACGCGCTGCGAGACTGGGTTACGAATGTGCGCGATACGTTTTACTGCATTGGCACTGTAGCCGGTCCGCACCCGTATCCCGCGATGGTCCGCGATTTTCAGGCGATCATCGGCAAGGAAACGCGCGAGCAGATGCAACAGGCCGAGGGCCGTCTGCCCGACACCTTGATTGCCGCAATCGGCGGTGGGTCCAATGCGATGGGGCTGTTCTTCCCCTTCCTTGACGATAAATCTGTCAACATCATCGGCGTTGAAGCGGGCGGTAAGGGCGTGAATGAGAAGATGGAGCATTGCGCCTCTCTCACGGGCGGTCGCCCCGGCGTGCTGCACGGGAACCGGACGTACCTGTTGCAAGATGACGACGGGCAAATCCTCGAAGGATTCTCGATCTCCGCCGGGCTGGACTATCCCGGCATCGGGCCAGAGCACGCATGGCTGCATGAGATTGGCCGCGCACAATATGTCTCGATCACGGACACCGAAGCGCTGGAGGCGTTTCAACTCTGCTGTGCGCAAGAGGGGATCATCCCCGCGCTGGAGCCGTCCCACGCCCTCGCCCATGTGATGAAGATCGCGCCGGAGCTGCCCAAGGATCACTTGCTGGTGATGAATATGTGCGGGCGCGGCGACAAGGATATCTTTACCGTGGCCCGCGCGCTGGGCATTGATATGTCCGGGCCGGAAGGGCGCGACGCGGGCTAACCCCGGACGGCTACCAAAGGCGGGCCGCTAAATTGGCGCGCCGGCTTCGTGCTGTGTCGCTGTATTGGTTTCAACGCATGTCGGGGGAGCCCTCAGGACGGGGGCAAAGCCCCCGAAACCGGCTTAGCCAAGCGAAAGGCGGCTGCCGTATTGTTCAAGGACCTCTAGCGGTACCACCTCTAGCGCGCGTTTGTGGGTCGCGGCGAGGTTGACTTGCGGCGCGCAGCCTTCGTCATGGGCTTGCAGGAAGCGCGAGGCGCAAAGGCACCAGCTATCGCCCGGTTTCAACCCGCGAAAGCGGAATTCGGGGCGGGGAGTGCTCAGGTCGTTGCCGAAGTATTTGGAATAGGCGAGGAATTCGGCGGTCATCACCGCACAGACCGTATGGCTGCCTTGGTCCGCGTCGCAGGTGTTGCAATGGCCGTCGCGGAAGAACCCGGTGACCGGATCGAGCCCGCACATCTCTAGCGGGCCATCCAGAACGTTGACGCTTTCATCCGGTTCCATACTCACTCCCCTGCGACTGTTTCGGCGATGCGGGCCAGCATGGCGTTGCTTTCATCGGTCACGCCCGGCTCGCGGAATTTACGGTCAGCGGCGGTGGCGACGATCACCACATCCCGCTGTTGATCGATATAGAGGTACTGGCTGTAAATGCCACGGCCCAGAAACACGCCGGGATCGGCCCCATGGGGGATCCACCACTGATAGCCATAGCGGATCTTGCCCGGCGCGGTCTTGGCTGAAGGGGCCGTGCTTTCGGCGACCCATTCGGGCGGCAGCACTTGCGTATCGCCATAGCGCCCCTCTTGCTCGAACATCAGGCCGAAGCGGGCGAAGTCACGGGTGGTCAGGTTCAGCCCGCCAAGGGCAAAGGCCACGCCGTCGCCATCGGTGAGGTAATAGGCATCCTGCTCCATCCCCAGCGGCGCGATGATCTTCTCGGCGAGCAGCTCTGGCAGCCCGCGCCCGGTTGCGCCCCGTATCACCATGCCGAGCACATGGGTGTCGATGGAGACGTATTTCCATCCGGTGCCCGGCGGCTGGAAACGCGCCTGCCAGTCCGATGCGAATGCGTCCATCGACCCGCCAAGGGCTAGGATGCGGCCCATGCGGTTGATGTCGGAATTGTAGTCCAGATAATCCTCGTCAAAGAGCACGCCGGAGGACATTTGCAGCACGTCGCGGATGCTGGCCCCGTCGTAAGCACTGCCCTTCAGGGTGGGCGCGTATTTGGTGACCGGATCGTCCAGCGAGTCGATTTGCCCGTCCGCCAGAACCGCGCCGAACAGGGCTGAGAGGTAAGATTTGGCGATGGACCAGCTGATGCGGCGGTCATCGGGTGTGGTGCCGCGGTAATATTCCTCAAACACGATTTGACCCTTGTGCAGCACCAGCAGCGAGGTCAGCGCGCGGGCCTCGGCCCATTGGGCTACGTCGGGCGGGAGTGTGGCGGCGGGGCCTTGGGGCAGGGCGCTGACGGGGCCCGGTCCGCGTGGGATAGGTGCGGAGAGGAAAGCCGCGCCCATATTGCTGAAATTGCGGGTGATTTTACCTTCGTCGAACAAGGTGTTGACGGCGATCAGGCGGGTAATCTCGTCTCGTTTCCACAGTCCGACCGCGATTGCCACGACGGCGAGGAGGGCGGCGAGGCGGAGGGTCCATTTGAGGATGCGGCGCATAGGGTGCTCCCTTTTGAGGGGCAGCAAAGCATGGGCGGCGGTGGGGTGCAATCGTGACCCTACGCCGGGCCGCCTTGCGCCGGGCCGCTCCACTTCACCCAGCGCCCGTGGAAATCCGCGCGGCCCAAGGCAGTCACCTCGCCGCCGGGCCAGACTTGGGCGGTGATCGCCGCGCCGCCCAGCCCTTCCAGATCGCCATCGGTTTCAAGTTGCAGCCAGACGAGGGGGGTGTCTTCGGTCGCCTTCGCGCCTTGGGCGGCGAGCAGGTCGCGCCCGCGCGCTTGCACGTCTTCGGGGAAATATTGCCATGCGATGGTGTTCTGGATCAGGTGCAGATGGCCTTCGGGCGCTGCGGCGAGTCGGTGTTCGAGCCAGTCGATGGCGTCGCCACGGTCCACGGGCGCGGGGACGGAGCCTGCGGCGGCGCGGGTGTTGGCGAGGCGGTGCGGCTGGTCGGGCCAGAGGTAGGCGGTGAGGCGCAGCAGGTCGTCCGGGTCGGTTGGGTCCAGCGGGTTCAAGTCGACGCCGCGCCGCTCAGCTACGGTGGGCCAAGCTCCGTCCGCGGCAGGGCCAGTCCAATCGGGGGTTAGCGTCACAGGGGCCGGGTCTGGGCCGACACGCCAATTGCCACCATCCAGCGCAAACTGGTCCCACATCAGGTTCAGCCCGCCGGACGCGCCGAGTTCTGAGATCACGAATGGCCGACCGAACCGCTCCGCCAGCCACATCGCGCCGGGGATCAGCGCCACAGAACGGCGCAGCTCGTTGGTTTGCGGGGGCGAGGAGATCCAGTCAGTGAGGAAGGCGTCATGGGTGTGCAGTGCGGCAAGGATCGTCTCGGCAAAGGTGTCATCCGAGGGCGCGTTTGGGGGATAGACCGCGTCCAGCGCCGCATCGCCTTGCAGGCGCAGCGCGTGCAGTCCGCCTGCGATACGAAGGGGCAGGGAGTGGCCAGCGGGGCCGATATCACCTTGATATGTATCGCATTTCGCGGCGAGGGTCGTGTCCGTGGGCCAGTTGTCCCCCAGAAGCGTCAACAGCCGCGCCATGAAGGGAGAACCGAGATTGCCGCAAGCGGTGGCTTGCATGTGGAGGGCATCATGAAGGTTGTTCATTTGAATTTATCCATGAGCTTTTGCAGGGAAGAGCGGTTGTCGCCGGTGGCAGGTTCCGGCTCTGCGGGCTTGGCCTCTGCCTTCGGCTTGCCCTGTTTCCCCGTGCCAGAGCGGGGCGGGTTCACGCGCAGGGCGACGGCGTTGAGGAACTTCGCGCTGTCGCCTGACGCCAGATGTGGCGCGCCGTCTGACACGCCCCGGATGACGTCATCGAGCCAGTCCTGATCGGCTTTGGGAAAGTCCCGCAGCACATAGCCCGGCACCGCGTCTTTGTGGCCGGGATGGCCGACGCCGAGCCGGACCCGTGCATAAGTCTCGCCAATATGGCCATGGACCGAGCGCAGCCCATTATGGCCCGCATGCCCGCCGCCTTCCTTATACTTCACCTTGGCCGGGGCGAGGTCGATTTCGTCATGCAGAACAATGACATCCTCTGGCTCTAGCTTATAAAACCGCATCGCTTCGCCGACCGATTGTCCAGAGCGGTTCATGAAGGTTTCCGGCTTCAGCAGCACAACCTTTTCCGAGCCTAGCCGCCCCTCGCTGATCTGGCCCTGAAACTTCGATTTCCAACCAGAAAACCCGTGATCATCGGCAATCCGGTCCACCGCCATGAAGCCGATATTGTGCCGGTTCATCGCGTATTTTCCGCCGGGATTGCCGAGGCCGGTGATAAGTAACATGTGCTGACCTATTTGCTGGTGTCCGCGACACGATATCAATTTGGGGGCTCAAGCGGAAGGGGCGGCGGATTTACAGCGTCACCGCCTGCCCGGTTTCGGCGGAGCGGTGGGCGGCGTGGCCGATGCGGACGGCCCATGCGCCGTCCGTCAGGGACACATCGGGCGTTGTGCGGTTGCCGCGCACGAGATCGAGAAAGCCTTGGTGTTGGTAGAAGGTGGA
>CAZPXE010000315.1:0-3102 GCA_964590545.1 uncultured Rhodobacterales bacterium
GCAGTGGCCCCTTTTTACGCCGCGATCTGGTCCCTTTTTACTCTGCGATTGACAGTTCGGCCAACGTGCGCAGTTGGTGTCGCCGTCGGGATCCGTGTAGCGGATCACCTCGCAAGCCTCGCGGATGAGGTCACCGTATCGTTCAAAGAGGTCAGCCAATATGCGAATGTTCCAGCGGTCTTTGAGCAGGTCCTTGCCTGCCCGCATTTCAATACGCCAGACTCGGCTTTGAGCGGGGTTTTTGCGCGCCTCTACACTTCGCAGGGTAGACAAGTTGGGGGAGGTTGGGTTTCCCTACGTAGGGTAGTGGACCATAGGTCCCACCAATAGCTTTTGCCGCCAGCGATAATCTCGCTGCGCTTATCGTAGAAGATGGCTTGGCGGTTTCGAACGTTGCCAACGGAGCTCTTCGCCAGTGATGTAATCGCGCCGTCCGGTGCTGGAGTGCATAACCGCGTTGTCAGGATTTAGTGTGAAATCGGGCGCGAGGATATCCACGCAGTAGTCTATACGCGCGATAAAGAAATCTGTTTCCGAAGTGCGGATGCCAAGTCGGTCCTAAACGCTGTCGATGTAGGAGCGCGCGGCCCCTAGGCCAGAGGTCGCCAAAAAGAACGAACCTATGCTGACGCGGATGCCCCATGGGTCCTTGGCGTTGGGGCGCTTGAAAGCCCATGTCGCGCTTGATGCACCGTCACTCAAGATGAAACAAAATCCACTACCGCCCTTTGGTTTAAGGAGGAATTGCAGATCATTGTATTTGATTAGAAAAACCCGGCGCTCTTCTTAGGCCAGTTCTTTTTTTGAGTTAGGTAGTCAAATAATTTGCTCGGAATGATTTGCTTGATTGACAACGCAAGCGTGTCAAATCCTCTGTGCAAAACGGTGTAGTCATCTGGTGATGTATTTCTGGAGGGGGGTGCTACTACCACCCCCCTTTGCCCATGACAGCTCTGATATTGTTGTCGCTGGGTGTCTTTTGTGCCTCTGGCGGGGCAGCTTGGGTTTTGGGCCCAATGGGGTTCTGGTTGGCTGATTTATTTGTCTGCATTTGCTTGCCTCGCGATCCAGTTTTCCGCGCGTTCAGCAGATTTCGCAATGTTCAGAAGGTCAGCGTGACCATAGCTGTTGGTGATGTTCCAGTTGCCGCTAGCGTCTTTGTAAGAACGGGCGAGATCGACAGAATAGAACCCTTCGTTTTCTCAGATGGTTGCGGTGATTAGGCTCAGGACTTCGGTAACGGGGGGGGTCAGTCAAGCCATTTCTTGCAAACGATTTGATCCGCCAGGGCGGGTCGTTCATGTTTTTTGCCGCCTTTAATCTCGGTCGCAGGTGCCGCGTGAGGTCTTTCGGGTACATGCTTCGGTTCGTGGTCAACGCTTTGGTTGCCAACATGATGCTGGTTCGATGTCATTCCGATGTGCCCATCTCATAGGCGTGCTCGACAAAAGCCGGCGACGGTCGTGACCACGGCATCATCGGAACCACGTCCTCGTGGGACCTCAAGAACCTGCGTTCAAACAGGTTACGGTTGGGGTGTCATTTTATCAGGCCGCTTTTGGTGCGGCACCTGATTGGAGCACTGTGCCATCGATCCAAATCCGATGGAGTATGACCGCAATACGGCGAGCCAGGGCGAGCATGGCAATCTTGTTGCCCCGGCGCTGTGCGAGCTGCGCTCCCCAAGTTCTCAGCCAGCTCGACCAGCCGCGATTCATCATGACAGTTGCAGCTTGGCACAATGCTCGCCTCCGGTTGACATCACCGGCCTTGGTAATGCCTCCAGATACATCTCGTTCACCGGATTGGTTGCGCGAAAGCGTCAAAGCGATCCAAAGACCAATCCTCTTTGAAGACCGGAAGCGTGCCGGATCATCGACGGCTGCGCGGAAGGTGAGAGCAACAACTGGCCCAATCCCCGGCATCGTCATCAGGCGATGGCAAACTGGATCTGCTTGTGCGAGATGGCGTACCAGCTTCTCTAAGGTTGCAAGTTCATGTCGTAGGGAAGCTCTGGCACGAAGCATCGGTAAATTTGCGGCTTCCAACATAGGTTTGCCGTCCGCCAATTCGCGAATGCGGGTCTCGAACGTGCCACGTGAGATCGCGCCGACCTTTAAGCCAAAGTTCCGCAACACCCCTCTCAGTGACATCTCCAGCGCGATCATGTTCTGTTGAATGGCTTTTCGAGCGCCGAGGACAGCGCGGGTTTCTTGGGCCAATATCGATTTACAATGCACTGGGCGGAACCAGCCAAGATGCAGCAGACGCGCGATACCCTCAGCATCCCGCCGGTCCGTCTTGATCGGCATGGCCTTCAGAGCACCTTTCACTTGACGGATTTCCATAAGCACTGCATCCAAACCAGCCTCAGTCAGTCCAAGATGCAACCATTGTGACAGGGGGCCGGCCTCAAGGCCGATTGCCGCAAACTTCCATTCAGATCGCCCAACCAACGTGCCAAAGCCTCAGGTTCGCTCACAGCCTCAGCCTCCTTGATGATCTCACCGTGTGCGCTGACCGCGCAGATTGCGGTCTTTTCGAGAGATACATCCAATCCAATAAACAGCCTCATTCCGTGATCCCCCATGCGGTTTCAACACGGCAATAGCGACAGTGTTGCGCAGGTCTGACAAGTCGCAACGGCGGTGTGCGGCGCAGGCCCCGTAACAGCATCTCATAACCAGAAATGACGGTTGCGGCGTGAGCGATTGCTGAACAGAACACTTTTGGACGCCTGTCGTACCGAGTGGCGACACGTCGCCAATCTTTCAAGTGGCCAAACATAATCTCAATCCGATTGCGTTTCTTGTATCGCCGTTTGTCGTACTTGATGGTCTTGCCTCGAGACTTCCGTCCTGGGATGCAAGGCGTGATCCCCATACTTACAAGGGCTTCGCGGAACCAATCCGCATCATAGCCTCGATCACCTAACAGCCAGTCTGCGGCGGGAAGGTCCTTCATAAGGGCCCCTGCACCAGTGTAATCGCTAATCTCTCCAGCAGTGACAAAGAACCGAATTGGCCGACCAATTGAGTCTGTTACTGCGTGCAATTTTGTGTTCATACCACCTTTGGTGCGACCGATCAGGCGTCCACGCCC
>CAZPXE010000315.1:3202-4484 GCA_964590545.1 uncultured Rhodobacterales bacterium
CACGCCCATATCACTCCAGCGTTTCCAGCGACTGTACAGTGTTTTTGATGGCCATATTCGGGCGGTGCATCACTCCAACGTAACCCATTGCGATTGATGAAAATAATGCCACTCAAAACGCGCCGATCATCTACGCGTGCTCGACCTCAGCTCTTTGGAAAATCCGGCTGGAGCCGCTCCACCTGATCTTCGTTCAGCCAATAAAGGTTGTTCATATTATCCCCCAACAATTAGGGAACTGAATCATACAGACAAAGTGGCATCAAGAAATTTAATGGGTCCTGAGCCTTCTGTATCTCTAATCTGATATTGATGCCCCATCGCCGGGCTTGGCGAAGGCCGGTGATGGGGCGGTGTATGGCGTCTGAGCCTTGTGGCGTTGACCACGTTTCCTAGCGAGCCAGCACCGTCTCTCTTCATCATCTCAAACAGTGTGAAGCGCGTCTTGGAAAGCGTCCTTTGGACGGTTTCAGCGCTGAACGGGCGGAGCCCCGGCACTTGGCCATTTTGGACCACGGATCAGAAGGAAGAGAACATGGATAATCTATCACACGACAGCATCATTGGCATAGATGTCAGCCGCGATTGGTTGGATATACACTGTCTGCCGGAAGGCAAGCGCGCGCGGTTGCCAAACAAGCCTGAAGGTCATGAGCAAGTCGTCCACTTGGCTAAGTCAGTCAGTGCGCTGGTTTGTTTTGAAGCGACAGGTGGTCAGGAATGGCGACTTTGGGCGGCGCTCGAGACTGCGGGCATCGCGACGCGGCAATTGCCGCCCGGCCAGATCAAAGCCTTCGCTGCCAGCCGGGGCACACGGGCCAAGACGGACCGGATCGACACAGAGCTTATCGCGCGGTTCATGATGTTCCGACCCGATGCGGGACGCGTATTACCATATGAAAAGCTGCGTCTTCTCAGGGCTTTATCGTCAAAGCGTGGGCAGTTGGTCGAGACCCGCAAGCGGCTTCTGACCCAGATCAAGGCGCACGGGAAGCTGGGATCAGCAGATATGTTCGATGCCATGAACGCCGAGTTGAAAGACCTTCTCGATCACCAGATCGCAGCGTTGGAGGTGCGAATTGAGCAGACCATGGCCTCAGACGATGAACTGGCGAAAACTGCCGGCATCCTGCGTTCTGTTCCCGGGATCGATCCCGTCGCCAGCACAATGTTGATTGCCGAGATGCCCGAAATTGGCCAACTCTCGGGTGAACAGGCTGCCGCACTCGTGGGGCTGGCTCCGATCGCACATGACAGCGGGGCCATGCGAGGTAAGCGCGCT
>CAZPXE010000316.1:0-4479 GCA_964590545.1 uncultured Rhodobacterales bacterium
TGCCGCAAAGCGGCGGGCGATACCCGACAGGCTCTTTTTCGCAGAAAAAGATGCCAAGAGGGAAAGCCTTGCCGCAAGGCGACGAGCGATACCCGGCAAGCTCTTTTCTGCAAGAAGAGATGCCGAGAGGGAAAACCTCGTCGCGAACAATTGACAAAAACGCATGCCGCCGCAGAGTGGCGGCATGCCAGCTATTTTCTCCGCCGCCGAATATGACCGCCGCCGCAGCGCCATCCTTTCTGTTATGGAAGCGCGGGGCCTTGATGCCCTGCTAATCGGCGAGCCTGCCAACGTCACATGGGCCACGGGTTATGACGCCTGGTCGTTCTATACCCCGCAATATCTGCTCGTGGACCAACACGGGGACCTCTATTGGCTGGGCCGCCTGATGGATGCGGGCGCCGCGCGGTTCACCACCTATCTGCCAGAGCGCCAAGTCATCGCCTATCCCGAAGACCTCGTGCAACGCGATGGGGTCCATCCGGGCGATTGGGTCGGAGCATGGATGCGCGACCATGGGCTGAGCAACGCCAAAATCGGCTATGAATCAGATGCTTACATGCTCTCGCCCCGATCACTGGCCGCCGTGCAAGCGCAACTGCCCGATGCCACATGGCAAGACGCCGACCTGCTGGTGAACTGGTGCCGCCTTGTCAAAAGCGCCGAGGAAATCGCCATTATGGAAAAGGCCGCGCGCCTTGCGGAACTGGCCGCTGAAACGGCTCTGTCGGGCCTCGCCGCAGGACGCCGCCAGTCTGACCTGATGGCCGATGTGGTCGCGGCGCAAATCCGGGGCGTCGAGGGCGTCGGCGGCGATCTGACAGCGGTGCCGCCGCTCCTGCTGGCCGGTGAAAAAGCTTCCACCGCGCATCCGTCATGGGACGATTCGCTGTTTGAGGACGGGCAAACGGTCGCGTTCGAATTGGGCGGTTGCCATCGGCGCTACAATGTCGGGCTGGCGCGGACCGGGCATATCGGTGCCCTGCCGGACGCGCGCAAGCATGTCTGTGCCGCCGTGCAGGAAGGGATGCAGGCTGTCATGGACGCCGCCAATCCCGGCGCAACCGGGGCCGCTATCCACGCTGCGTGGCAAGGCGTGTTGGCGAAACACGGGCTCAGCAAACCCTCGCGCATTGGCTATTCCATCGGCTGCGGTTATTCCCCGGATTGGGGCGAGCATACGTTCTCGGTCCGTCCCGAAGAAACGCGGGTGCTGCCCGAAAACGCCGTGATCCACGTCATCCTTGGTATGTGGATGGAGGATTGGGGGCTGGAGCTGTCAGAGACCCTTCACATCACCGAGAACGGCGCACGGCAGCTATGCAAATTCCCATGGGACGTGCGCGAGGTTTAACCTCATGCACTGCGCAAAAAACCCGCCGCAACAGATTGATTAGCCGACCTTTTCGTCCATTTCAGCCGCCAGCGATTCCGCCCGCGCGGCCAGTTCCGCCAACGTGTCGGTGACCGTGTCCGGGATTACAGCGACTTCGATGCGTTCTGGTTCAATCGTTTGGTTCTTCACCGCCTGAAGCTCGGCTTCGCGCTCCTCAAGCTGCGCTGTAACCTCGGCAGCTTTGTCCTCAAAACTCGCCGTCTTATCCGCCAGCATCAACCCCGCCATCAGCAACATCCGAGCCTCGGGCATCCGGCCCACTTGGTCGGACAGCACCTGCGCCTCTTCATCCAGCATCTTGGCGGCGGCGTGCAGATAGCTTTCCTCGCCCTCCTGACAGGCCACGTCGAAATTGCGGCCTCCGATAGAAATAGTCACCTCAGGCATCAGTATCCTCCCGTTCGGCAGCCAGTGCCGGGGCGAGCGCGGTCAAAATGGCGTCGGCCTCGGCCCGCTCCAATTCGCGCGCGTTGCGCAGGCTTTCCAACTCCGCCGCGATGCCCGCATTGATCAACTCCGGCTCGCCAACCCCAGCCGCATTGGCATCGCGCAGTGCCTGATTGGCCTCGCGAAGCTTGTCATTGCTGGCACGCACTTTCTGCGCTTCGGTATCCAGCGCCTCCAGCTTGCCCTGCAACTCGGCAAAGGCGGCCTGATGCGCGGCGTCCTGCGCGGCGAGCTTCTCTTTCATCGCCGAGACACGCTCTTCAAGCTGCGCCGTGACGGTCTTTTCCTCGGCAAGCTGCGCCTGCAACGCCTCCGCATCCCCGGAGCCGCCGCCATCAAGCTGCGTCAAACCATAGGCGACGCGGTCCATCGCGGCGCTGATGCGCTGGTGAAGCTGTTCGATATCACTCATCCCCAACCCTGTTCTTTTTGGCCTGCGCGGCGGATACGTCCCACCCTCCGCACGAGGCAATGCGCTCTTTCGCGCCGAGCGCGAATCGGCTCGGCTAAGGCAATCTTAGTTTAATGAACGCGTTGCGCAAATGCGCACCTTTGCTTTCAACAACTTGCGCGGCGCAGTTCAAGTGACCTTGCGCCGCCGCACCCCAAGCGCGCTTGACCTTACCGGGGCGGCTGGTATGGGGACCGTTAACAAGGGTGAACAGGCGACAGGAGACCGACCCGTGACGAACCAAGTGGATATTGCAGCCTTGCGCAAGGCGTACCCCGAGCACTGGGCCAAAGCCACCGCCATCCGCGCGCTGACGCTGGATGCCGTCGCTGCCGCCAATTCCGGCCATTCCGGCATGCCCATTGGCATGGCCGATGCCGCGACCGTGCTGTTCGAAAAGCACCTGAAATTCGATGCCAAAGCCCCCGAGTGGCCGGATCGCGACCGGTTCATTCTGTCCGCTGGCCACGGCTCGATGCTGCTGTATTCTCTGCTCTACCTTACGGGCTCGGACGAGATCACCCTCGATCAGGTCAAGAACTTCCGCCAATGGGGCTACAAAACCGCCGGCCACCCGGAAAACTTCCTTGCCAAGGCGATTGAAACGACGACTGGCCCGCTTGGCCAAGGCATCGCCAATTCCGTCGGTTTCGCAATGGCCGAAGAGGTGCTGCGCGCCCGCTACGGTAAGAAGGTGGTCGATCACTATACCTATGTCATCGCGGGCGATGGCTGTCTGATGGAAGGCGTCAGCCAAGAGGCCATCGGCATCGCCGGGCGGCACGAGCTGAGCAAGCTGATCGTGCTGTGGGACAATAACAACATCACCATCGACGGCACGGTGGAGCTGTCGGACCGCACCGATCAGGTCGCGCGGTTCAAAGCGTCCGGCTGGCATGTGCAGGAAATCGACGGGCACGACCCCGAACAGATCGACGCCGCACTCACCGCTGCGAAGAAATCCCAAAAGCCCTCGATGATTGCCTGCAAAACCCATATCGCTTTGGGCCACGCGGCGCAGGACACGTCCAAGGGCCATGGCGCTCTGACCAACCAAGAGCAGAACGATGCGGCAAAAGCCGAATGGGGCTGGACCACAGGCGCGTTCGACGTGCCAGCAGATACGCTGAAAGCCTGGGCCGAGATCGGCGCGCGTGGTGCGTCTGATCACGCAGAGTGGAACGAGCGGTTCGCCACCTTGTCGAATTCGCGCCAAGCCGAATTCACCCGCATCTTCGCAGGCGAGGTGCCGAAGAAACTCTCCTCCGCCATCCGGGCGCTGAAAAAGCAAACCTCCGAAGAGGCTCCCAAACTCGCGACCCGCGCGGCGTCTGAAAAGGTGCTCGGCGTGGTCAACCCGATCCTGCCCGAAACCGTGGGCGGCTCGGCGGACCTGACCGGCTCGAACAACACCAAAACCGCTGATCTGGGCGTGTTCGACACCGATAATCGCAAAGGCCGCTATGTCTATTGGGGCATTCGCGAGCATGGCATGGCCTCGGCGATGAACGGCATGGCGCTGCATGGCGGTGTGCGCCCCTATGGCGGCACGTTCATGTGTTTCACCGACTACGCGCGCCCTGCGATGCGCCTCGCCGCACTGATGAAAACCCCGACCGTCTTCGTGATGACCCACGATTCCATCGGTCTGGGCGAAGATGGCCCGACGCACCAACCGGTCGAACATCTGGCCATCAGCCGTGCGACGCCGAACACCTATGTCTTCCGTCCCGCCGACATGGTGGAAACGGCGGAAAGCTGGGAAATCGCGTTGTCTTCCAAGTCAACGCCGTCCGTGCTGTCCCTCACCCGTCAGGGCCTGCCCACCGTGCGGACCGAGCACAAGACCAAGAACCTCACCGCCCAAGGCGCTTACGTGCTGGCCGATGCGGACGGAAAACGCCAAGCTGTGCTGATGGCAACCGGGTCTGAGGTCAGCCTTGCCATGGCCGCACGCGACATCCTGCAGGCCGAAGGCATCGGCACGCGTGTCGTCTCCATGCCCTGCTGGGAGCTGTTCGAAGAGCAAGACGACAGCTACCGCCGCCGCGTGCTGCCGGGCGGTCCGGTGCGCGTCGCGATTGAGGCTGGCGTGCGCATGGGCTGGGATCGCTGGCTCTATGGCGAGCGCGGCAAGCGCGAGAAATCCGGCTTCATCGGCATGCACGGCTTTGGCGCCTCCGCC
>CAZPXE010000317.1:0-4436 GCA_964590545.1 uncultured Rhodobacterales bacterium
GCGATCTTTGTGCCGATGACGGGCGCGCCCTTCTTGCGCGATCTGGAGGATGTGCGGCGCAACCCGACGCTGGACGATCTGGCGAATTTTCATAAGCTGTCTCATATGCTTCCGGCGATGCATTCGTCAGCGCATCACATTGTGGAGCCCTATGACCACCCAATCAGCCAGCGGCATTTGCGGATCACCTATTCGTCGATGAAGCATTCGGACAAGACGTTTATGGGGATGACGACCAGCCCCAAGAATGCCGAAGATGTGCTGGATATGTGCGCGATCCTGTTTGGGGAGGAGTTTCTTGAGACGCACCCGGTCGTGACGGGCAATTGCAACGGCAACTCGCCGCTGGTCTGGGACGAGACGATGCTGGGCGCGATGCGGGCGTTTTGTCGGCGCAACCAGCCGGTGCTGTGCTCGCCCTTCGTGCTGGGCGGGGCGAATACGCCTGCGAGCGTCGCACCGACGGTGGCGCAGTTGAACGCGGAGGCGCTGAGTGCGCTGGCTTACACGCAGGTGGTGCGGAAGGGGTGTCCGGCGATTTACGGGCATTATCTGAGCACCGTTTCCATGAAGTCCGGCGCGCCGATGGCGGGCACGCCGGAGATCAGCTTGATGAATTTCATGATCGGGCAGATGGCGCGGTTTTACGGGGTGCCGTGGCGGACCTCGAACACGCTGGGCGGGGCCAAGACCTTCGACGCTCAGGCGGGGTATGAGAGCGCCACGACCTTGCAGGCGGTGATGCTGGCTGGGGCGAATTATATTTGGCATTCAGCGGGTTGGAACGAGGCGGGGATGCACTGCTCGATGGCCAAATTCATCGTGGATGCCGAGCAATGCGCGATGGCGTACCGGATGGCCGAGGGTATTCGTTGGGATGATTTTGACGAGGCGTTGAAAGCTGTCGGGGATATCGGGCCGGGGGGGCATTATCTGGGCCACCCGCACACGTTGGAGAATTTTCAGCGGGCGTTCTTCATGCCGGATATGTTCGACAATAACTCGATCGAGCAATGGGCGGCGGAAGGCTCGGTCGAGATTACTGAGCGGGCTTTGCGTACCGCACGAGCGATGCTGAACGAGTATGAAGAGCCGGTTCTGGATGCAGGCGTGAACGAGGCGCTGCTGGATTACATCGCGCGGCGCGAGCGGGAAATCCCGGCGGCGGATGCGCTTAATCAGGAGTATTGAGGTGCGGGTCCGTGACCCAGCCCCGGGCGGGACCCGGGGCCTCGATGTTTTGAGTGCTCGCTTTATTCGGCGAGGCCCCGGGGCAAGCCCGGGGCGTCTGTTCCTATGAAAGTTGCGCGCCTTCCTGTTGATCCTGGCCCGTCCGGTTGGGCAGATATTCTGCCCGAACCAGACCCTCCTACGCCGCTTGAAGACAAAACCACCGCCGATTGGCTGATCATCGGGGCGGGCTTTGCAGGGCTGGCGGCGGCGCGGCGGCTGTCGCAACTTAGGCCCGAGGACAAGATCGTGATCCTTGATGCGGAGCGCGTTGGGGACGGGCCTGCGGGGCGGAACTCGGGGTTCATGATCGACCTGCCCCATGATCTCGCGTCTGAGGACTACGGCGGCGCGGTAGAAGCGGACCGGGCGCAGATTGCAGATAATCGGCGCGCGATTGCCTTTGCGCAACAGATGGCTGAGGCGTTTGGCTTGCCGGGCGAGGCGTTCGATCCGGTGGGAAAGATCAACGGGGCAGCGACGCCGAAAGGGGATAAGCACAACCGGGAATATGCCAAGCACCTGAGTGCCTTGGGCGAAACGCATGAGATGCTGGATGCGGCGCAGATGCGGGAGGTGACTGGGACGGGGTACTACACCAGCGGGCTCTACACCCCCGGTACGGTTATGTTGCAGCCTGCGATGTTTGTGCGCGGTGTGGCGGCGGGGCTGCGCTCGAACCGGGTGTTTTTGCATGAGAGCTCGCCGGTGGCGGAACTGCGGCAAGAGCGCGATTGGGTCGCGGTGACGCCGCGTGGGCAGGTGCGTGCGCCGAAGGTGATCCTTGCCGTGAACGGGCATCTGGAGAGTTTCGGCTTCGCCGCCGGGCGGCTGGTACACACGCACACCTATGCGTCCATGACCCGCGCGTTGAGCGAAGATGAGGTGGCGCGGCTGGGGGGGCAGCGCGCGTGGAATATCACGCCAGCGGACCCGCTGGGCACGACGGTGCGGCGCATAAGTGGGACGGGGGGCGAGCGGTTGGTGATCCGCAATCGGTTTACCTTTGATCCCGCGCTAGAGCCGGGGCCGGACTGGCTGGCGCAGATCACCCGCGACCATGACCGCGCCTTCGCAGCGCGCTTCCCGATGCTGGGCGAGGTCGCGATGGAATACCGCTGGGGCGGTCGGCTCTGCCTGTCGCTGAACAATGTGCAGCTTGTGGGGGAGTTGGCGGAGGGGCTTTACAGCGCCTGCGTGCAAAATGGGCTGGGCACGGCTAAAGGCACGCTCGCCGGGATGTTGGCCGCCGAACTGGCCTGCGGGGTGGAGAGCCCGGCCCTGACCCGCGCTCTCGCAGCCCCCGCGCCGACCCGCCTGCCGCCTGCGCCAATTGCGAAGCTGGGCGCGCGTTTTCGGTTGCGGTTTGGCGAATGGCGCGCGGGGCGCGAGAAGTAGTTACTCCGCCAAATGACAGGCCACGCGCGCACCGCGTATCTCGCGCATCTCGGGCCGCTCGGCGCTGCATTGCGCGCTCGCGAGCGGGCAGCGGGGGTGATAGGCGCAGCCGGTGGGCGGGTTGATCGGGTCGGGAATTTCGCCCGTGGGCGGCGGCACATCGCGGCCAAAAGCGTCCAGTTTCGGCGCGGCGGCAAGGAGCATCTGCGTGTAGGGATGTTTGGGGTTGTCGAACAACTCCTCCGGCCCGGCCTCTTC
Source organism: uncultured Rhodobacterales bacterium (assembly GCA_964590545.1). Taxonomy (GTDB): domain Bacteria; phylum Pseudomonadota; class Alphaproteobacteria; order Rhodobacterales; family Rhodobacteraceae; genus Aliishimia. The sequence continues at coordinate 2,887 of CAZPXE010000317.1, forward strand.
GACCAGACGCCCCAGATAGAGCACGCCAATGCGGTCCGCCATGTGCTGCACCACGGTCAAATCGTGGCTGATGAAGAGATAGGTGAGGCCCAGATCGTCCTTTAAATCGCTCATCAGGTTGAGGACTTGCGCTTGTACGGACACATCCAGTGCCGATGTCGGCTCGTCACAGACGATCAGCTTGGGTTCAGAGGCCAGAGCGCGGGCGATGCATATGCGCTGGCGCTGCCCGCCACTGAATTCATGGGGGAATTTCCCAGCGTCGCGGGCGGACAGGCCAACCTGTTCCAACAGTTTTTCCGCCAGCCCGCTCGTATCGCCGCCGCGCGCCGCAACCGGTTCGGCGATGATGTCGCGCACCCGCCAGCGGGGGTTGAGCGAGGCAAAGGGGTCCTGGAAAATCATCTGAATGTCGGCGCGCACGTCATCGACCTTGGCAGCATCCGTTTCGCGCGACAGGTCCACGCCCCGGATCGTCACCGCGCCGCCGGAGGGGGGCAGGAGGCCGACCAGCATCTTGCCGATGGTGGACTTGCCAGAGCCGGATTCGCCGACGAGGGCGTAGACGGTCTTTTCGGGGATTTCGAAGCTCACATCCGACACTGCGGTCAGGAGTGCTTTGGAGCGGCGTTCGATCACCCGGTTGAGCCAGGGCTTGGACACGTCAAAGATGCGGTTGAGGCCGCGGACGGAGACGAGGGACGCTTCGGGCGACATCAGGCAATCTCCTCTCGCTTGAGCGGATGCCAGCAGGCCGCCACTGAGGGGCCATTTTGTGGGATCGGCGCGTCGGTGCGGCATTGCTCGGTGGCGATGGAGCAGCGCGGGTGGAAGGCGCAGCCGCCGGGCAGCGCGTCAAGCCGGGGCATCGCGCCGGGGATCTGGTGCAGCCGCGCCTTGCCGCGTGAGGCGAGCGGGGTCGAGCCCATCAGCCCGTCCGTATAAGGGTGGCGCGGCGTTGTGAGCACATCGCGGACCGGGCCAAGCTCGGCCAGTTTGCCCGCATACATCACCGCCACCCGGTCGGCGGCTTCGGCGATCACGCCCATGTCGTGGGTGATAAGCATCACGGCCGTCCCCCGCTCGCGGCACAGCCGTTTGAGCAGGGCGATGATCTGCGCTTGCACGGACACATCCAGCGCGGTGGTTGGCTCATCCGCGATGATCAGCGACGGCTCGGCACAAAGGGCGAGGGCGATGACGACGCGCTGGCGCATCCCGCCGGAAAACTCGTGCGGATAGCTGCCAACACGTTCAGCCGCGCCGGGAATCCCCACCTCTTCCAACGCCGCGACCGCGCGCTGCTGGGCTTCGGATTGCGAGATATCAAGATGCGCGCGCATCGTCTCCACCAGTTGATCGCCAATACGCAGCAGCGGGTTGAGCGAGGTCAGCGGGTCTTGGAACACCATCCCGATCTGCTTGCCGCGCAGGCGGCGCATGGCGTCTCCCTGAAGGTGGTCGATTTGCGCGCCGTTGAGCCAAATCTCGCCTTCGGAAATCCGCGCAGGTGGGTTCAGAAGGCCAATCACCGCATTCCCGGCCATCGA
>CAZPXE010000318.1:0-4429 GCA_964590545.1 uncultured Rhodobacterales bacterium
ACCGCGCCGAGTTGCCCGCCGTCTATAACCGCTATGGCGAAGCGAAGCCGGGCCAGCCCGACCAAGACGATCTGCGCGCGCTACTGCAACCACTGCTGGCGACGTCCTATTTGTTGATGGATTTCCTGCAAGACAATGGATTTTTCGACGCAGAACAGGTGATTATCGGCTCTGCTTCTTCCAAAACCGGGCTAGGCTTGTGCAAATTCCTTGCCGAGTTGACCCCGCGCCCGGTGCAGATCATTGGCCTGACCGGAGCGGGCAACACAGCCTATGTCGAAAGCCTTGGCGCGTGCGATCAGGTCATCGCCTATGATGATCTGGAAACTATGGCCCAGCGCCCCTCGGTCTATGTGGACATGGCCGGAAATGCTGAGGTGAAGCAGCGCTTGCACGCCCATCTGGACGCACAGCTAAAACACTCCGCCGCTGTCGGCACCAGCCATTGGGACAAGTTCCAGCCGGGCCAGACCCTCGCAGGCCCCAAACCCCAATTCTTTTTCGCCCCGGCCCAAATCGCCAAGCGGCGTGAGGAATGGGGACCGGGCGTGATCGAAGGCAAGATCACCGAAGGATGGAAACGCCTTGCGACCAGCGCGTCAGATTGGCTGGATGTGCAGGTCCATGACGGGCTTGCGGCCGCACAAAACGTCTATGCCGATATCGCCGCAGGCCGGGCGTCCCCCCGCGACGGGCACATCATTCGCTTTGTGTAGCGGGGGCGGCAAAGGTTGTGCGGAAGCCGTTTAAGGCGGCTTGCCAACCAATAAGCGTGCGCTGAAAGGTAAAGCGCGACATGCCGTCGACACCGACCATGGCGTGTTCCAGCACCACATTACCTTGTGCGTCTTTGTAAGCCTTGCCGATAAAGGTCTGCTGGTTCCACGCATTCAGTGCGTCGGTGGAAAACGCTTCCGCTTGAAAGCTGGCGCGGAACTGCATGTCCTGACAAGACAACCCATTGCTGCAATTGTTCAGCAGCACGACAAAACTCACCCCATCCAGCTGCGTTTCAATCACCGGCGCTTGCCCGTCGGCCGTGCGCGCCTGCGTCGGCAGCCCGCTGGCTTGCAAGGCATTCACAATGGTGATCGGCGCGGAGGCGCTCACTGACTGCGACGCGGCGGATGTGGCGGCGACGAGGCTCAGCATCCCCAGACCAAACAGAATATGTTTCAAACTATGCACCCCTTTGAATTCCGGGGTAGTTTTGCATTCTTTGCTAGGAAGTCAATCGCCTGTCAGCCGCGTTCAGGCAGAACAGCTCGCGCCGCCCAAAACGCAGAACTTCGCACAATGAGGATGGTTCAGCGCCACATCGCGTTCCGCCTCTTCCAGCGTCGCGCCCATCTCAAACTCCGGCGAATAGGCCAGCAGCGTGCAGGCCAAAACCGCCGGGCGATCCGCCCCTTTGCGCTTGACCACCATACGCGAGGATGAACACATAACATCGCTCGGAGATTTGTTTAAAATCCCCCAGCAAGCGGTTGTAATCTCAGGGACTTCGACGGCTTCGTCCATTTCAGGGAACAGCACCGTCTGACCCGGATTGAACGCATCAATCGCTATGCCGCGCGCGTCGAAAAACGCGGCATAGCCCGCGCGGCTGTCGGCGTCGCTTTCGCCCCAAACAGTGCGCCCGGCAACCGCCATCTGAAACCCGTTGTCGCGCAGCCAATCCATGCCCAGCAGCGTTTTGTCGAACGCTCCGGCCCCGCGTTCCGCGTCATGCAGGTCGGCCCGGTAGTGATCGAGCGAAATGCGCAGCGTCAGCTTGTCGGGGAACGCCTCATTCAGCTCCAAAAGCCCGGCGCGCATGGATTTGCGCATCATCGGGCGCATTGCGTTGGTCAGCACCAACACCTCGTACCCTGCCTCCAGAGAGGCGCGCAGGATGTCGATGATCTCGGGGTTCATGAACGGCTCACCACCGGTAAACCCAATCTCGTGCACACCCCAGTTCCGTGCCTTTAACTGGTCGAGATAATCGCGCACTTCGTCGGCGGTGATGTAAACCAACGCGTCATTTGTCGGGCTGGAGGCAATGTAGCAATTCACACATTCAATGTTGCACAGCGTGCCTGTGTTGAACCAAAGGGTTTGCGGATCGCTCAGCGCGACAGTCGCGCGCGCCTCACCCTTGGCGGTGACCTGCGGGTCTTGAAATTTGCCGACATTCGCCGCGCTTAGGTCTTTCATCTTCTGTCCAATATGTCATTCTGGCGCGAGACTAGAGGTAGGGTGACATGGCGCAAGAGAAAACCGTTTTCTAAGTGCTTTGACGCCATTGTGAATAGACGTCCGTATGTTATGTTGGCGCTAACATTTTGATGGAGAACTCCTCACATGGTTTCGCGCGTTATTCCGGTCGACCCGTTCGATCTGGTCATTTTCGGAGGCACGGGCGATCTGGCCCGGCGCAAAATTCTGCCCGGGCTGTTCCGCCGCTATTGTGCAGGGCAGATGCCCGCAGGGGCGCGGGTGATCGGGGCGGCGCGCTCTGATCTGGATGCGGCGGGTTACAAAACTTTTGTGGCCGACGCGATTGCGGAGTTTTCTGTCGATCAAACCTGTGACGATGGCACGTTGGCCGGATTTCTGGATCGTCTCGACTATGTTGCCATCGACGCGCGGGGCGACACGGGTTGGGAAGATCTGGCCTCTAAAATGCAAGGCTCGGAGCGGATCAAGGCCTATTACTTCTCGGTCGGGCCAAGCCTGTTTGGCGATATCGCGGAACGGCTCGAACGTTTCGGCATGGCCACGCCGGATTGCCGAATTGTCGTTGAAAAACCGTTCGGTCGGGATTTGGAAACGGCCAAAGCGCTGAACGCCACGCTTGCCGTGCATTTCAGCGAGGATCAGGTTTACCGTATCGACCACTACCTGGGCAAAGAAACGGTGCAGAACCTTATGGCCGTCCGTTTCGGCAATGTGCTGTTCGAGCCGCTGTGGAACAATCACTACGTCGATCATATCCAGATCACCGTGGCGGAAACCGTCGGTGTTGGGGGCAGGGGTGAATACTACGACCGCTCCGGCGCGATGCGGGACATGGTGCAGAATCACCTGATGCAACTGCTCTGCCTGATCGCGATGGAGCCGCCCGCCAAATTCGACCCCGCCGCCGTGCGCGACGAAAAGCTCAAAGTGATCCACGCGCTCGATCCCGTCGAGCCGCACCATCTGGTGCGCGGCCAGTATGAGGCGGGCAGTGATGGCGAGCAGGGCTATCGCGATTCTGTTGGCGATCCGCGCTCTAAGACGGAAAGTTTCGTGGCGCTGAAAGCGCATGTTTCGAACTGGCGATGGGCGGGCACCCCGATTTACCTGCGCACCGGTAAGCGCATGGTGGCGCGCTCGTCCGAAATTGCTGTGGTGTTCAAACCGCTGCCGCATTCCATCTTTGATGGCAGCACCGAGGAAGGGCATAGCAACGTGCTGGCCATTCAGCTTCAGCCCAATGAAGGCATCACCATGAACGTGACGATCAAAGAGCCGGGGCCGGGCGGTATGCGCCTTGTGGATGTGCCGCTGGACATGACCTTTGCCGAGGCGCTTGGCGAAGATGGGGGCGATCCGCCTGACGCCTATGAACGTCTGATCATGGATGTGATCCGGGGCAACCAGACCCTGTTCATGCGCGGGGATGAGGTGGAAGCTGCATGGGCCTGGACCGACCCGATCATCGAAGGATGGAAAGGGCGCGGGGAAGTGCCAAAACCCTACGAGGCAGGCTCAGCTGGGCCCACGGATGCGGATGAGTTGATGCGCCGCGATGGGCGCACATGGCGGACGGTTGCGCAGTGATGGACATTGTCAGCTACCCCGACCGCGACGCGATGACGATGGCCGTGGCCGATGCGCTCGCCTCCGACCTTAAGAGGGCATTGGACGTCTCTGACGCCGTGACGATGGCGGTGCCGGGCGGAACCACGCCGGGGCCAATCTTCGACATTCTGTGCGCTGTGCATCTGGAGTGGGCGCGTGTTTCGGTTATGCTGAGCGACGAGCGCTGGGTGCCGGAAGATCACGAGCGCTCCAATACCGGCCTTCTTAAGCAACGCTTGTTCACCGAAAACGCCGCCGCTGCGCAGCATGTGCCGCTTTATGCGCAGGGCGCGGCGGAGGATATGCTGCCGGGCCTCTCGGCGCAGATTGAACCGCGCCTGCCGCTTTCGGTGCTGCTGCTTGGGATGGGCGCGGATATGCACACCGCCTCGCTATTTCCCGGCGCGCCGGGGCTGGCAAAGGCGCTTTCGCCGGATGCCCCCGCGCTTTGCGTGCTGGATCCCGAAGGCCAGCCCGACCGGCGGGTGAGTCTGTCGGCGCGGGTGCTGAACGGGGCGATTGAAAAACATCTGGTGATTATTGGTGCCGAGAAGCGGGCCGCTCTGGACCGCGCGGTGCATCTCAGCCCGCAGCAAGC
>CAZPXE010000319.1:0-4418 GCA_964590545.1 uncultured Rhodobacterales bacterium
GTCTGCTCACGACCGATGGACTGGCTGATCCGCGCACGGCGTTGGCGGCGGCGAAGCAAGTGGCGGGCGGCTGGTTGGTGCAGGACAAGGACACCGGCTATGTCCCCGCCGACGATCTGCGCGTGGTGACGAAACTCGCCCCAACACCTGAACAAATGACCGACCTGCGCTTTGCCTGGACCATCGCGAAACACGTCAAGTCCAACGCCATCGTCTATGTCAAAGACGGCGCGACCGTGGGCGTCGGCGCGGGCCAGATGAGCCGCGTGGACAGCGCAATGATCGCCGCCAAGAAGGCCGAGCGGATGGCCGAGGCAATGGGCTTGCCCCAATCACTCGCCATCGGCAGCGCGGTGGCCTCGGATGCGTTCTTCCCCTTCCCCGACGGTCTGCTGGAAGCGGCTGCGGCAGGTGCGACTTGCGTGATCCAGCCCGGCGGCTCGATGCGGGACGAAGAAGTGATCGCCGCCGCGGACGAGGCTGGCCTTGCCATGGTCTTCACCGGCATGCGGCACTTCCGTCACTGATATGCGGGCGCTGTGGATCTCTGCTCTGGTGGCCTTTGTTTTGGATCAGGCCAGCAAATTCGTGGTGATTCACCAGATGGAGCTGGCCCGCGTCTATGCCATTGATGTGTTCCCGCCGCTGCTGAATTTCCGCTATGGCGAGAATTACGGGATCAATTTCGGTATTGGCGGACAGGGTGTGAATGCTTGGTTCTGGGTGGCGATTGCCGCTGTGATCTGCGGCGGCATCCTATGGTGGGTGCGCCGGGTGCAGGACATGCCCCGCTTGGGCTATGTCTGCGCAGGGCTGCTTATTGGCGGCGCTTTGGGCAATGTGATTGACCGTATCTTATATGGTTATGTGCTTGATTTCTTGAATAACTCTTGCTGCGGCTTCAACAATCCATACTCTTACAACATCGCCGATATCTTCGTCTTCGCCGGAGCGATCGGCCTCGTATTCATCACGCCGGACCCCAAGAACCAAGCGAAAAAGGACACGTGACATTGCCCCCGCGCTTGGCGTATTTAGGGTCAAACCAAAGGGTATGGGGCGCGTCGATGCGGTTTTGGCAAGCAGTGATAGGTGTGGCAGCTTTTTCGATGTTGAGCGCCTGCGCCGATAAGGGTCTGCGTGAATTGCAAAAACCCGGCGAAGGACCGGATGAGTTCATCATCGTCCCGACCAAACCGCTGCAACAGCCAACAGATTTCTCATCTTTGCCAACCCCGACACCGGGCGGGGCAAACATAACCGATCAGCAACCTCTACAAGACGCAACTGCGGCCCTTGGGGGCAGATTGTCTGTGGACGCCAATGCCCCGATTCCGGCACGCGACGGCGCTCTGGTCAATCAGGCATCTCGCTTTGGGCGCGATGCATCGATCCGCGAGACCCTCGCTGCTGAGGATGAAACATTTCGCAAACGGCAAGGCCGCTTTACGCGACTTCAGATTGCGCGCCGAGATCGTTACAACATCGTCTACCGGCGCCAAAGCTTAGACGCGTCAGCGGAATGGAATCGGTGGCGTCGGGCTGGCGCGCAAGTGCCATCTGCGCCACCGTCTAGGTAAGAATTATCACTCACGTTCTTGCCAGAATGGTTGATCCAGCGTAGCCACAACGTACATGGTGGTGGGTCTGAAACGCCTTTATAAGGAGGCCGCATGCTGCGTAGAACCTGCCATGCTCTCGTACTGACTGCATCTACCGCCCTGATCGGGGTGACGGCGAAGGCAAGTGATCTTGTCACATCCTTCCCCCTCGATAACGGGATGGAGGTCGTCGTCGTCGAAGATCACCGCGCCCCGGTCGTCCAACATATGCTGTGGTATCGCGTGGGCTCCGCCGATGAACCTTCGGGCGTTTCCGGCGTGTCGCATTTCCTTGAACATCTGATGTTCAAGGCGACGGATAACATAGCATCGGGCGAATTTTCATCGATCGTGTCGGCCAATGGCGGGCAGGACAACGCCTTTACCAGCTACGACTACACCGCCTATTTTCAGCGCGTTGCCGCCGACCGGCTTGGCCTGATGATGCAGATGGAAGCGGACCGGATGACCAATCTGGCCCTGACTGAAGACGATATTATCTCGGAACGCGGCGTGATCCTCGAAGAACGCAACCAGCGCACCGAAAACAACCCCCGCGCCTTGTTCGGCGAGCAGTTGAACGCTGCGCAATACACCAATCACCGCTATGGCGTGCCCATCATCGGCTGGATGCACGAGATGGAGCAGCTCGATATGGATGACGTCATGTCGTTCTATAACGCCCATTATGCACCGAATAACACGATCCTTGTCGTGTCCGGCGATGTGACCCCGGACGAGGTGCGCGCGCTGGCCGAAGAACACTATGGCAAAATCCCCGCCAATCCGGCCATCACCACGCGCGCCCGCTCCGAAGAGCCGCCACAAAACGCGGAGCGGCGTGTTTACTTCCGCGATCCGCGCGTGGCGACGGAATACATCTCGCGCTCCTATCTCGCCCCTGAACGTGACCCCGGCGCACAAGAAAAAGCCGCCGCGCTGCGTATCCTGTCCGAGTTGCTGGGCGGCGGAACGACCTCCTATCTGACCGAGAAGATGCAGTTCGAGAACCAGATCGCTGTGTTCAACGGTGCGTTCTATCGGGGCACCTCGCTGGATGATACAACCTTCGATCTGGTCGTTGTCCCGCAGCCCGGCGTTTCGCTGGACGAGGCCGAGGCGGCGCTGGATGCAGCGCTGGCCGGCTTCATCGAAGACGGTGTGGACAGCGAAGCGATGGAGCGGATCAAGATGCAAATTCGCGCTTCCGAAATCTATGCCCGTGACAATGTCGATGGCATCGCCCGCCGCTATGGCGCGGCTCTGGCCAGCGGGTTGACCGTCGCGGATGTCGAAGCATGGCCCGACATCCTGCAAGCCGTCACCGAAGAAGACGTGATCAACGCCGCGCGCGCCGTGTTTCGCCAAGAAACCAGTGTGACCGGCTATTTGCTGAAAGCAGAGGAGGCCACACAATGATGATGCGCTTCGCACCCAATCTATTCGCCGCCGCCCTGACCCTGCCCCTGATGTTACCTCGGGCCGCGCTGGCGGAGGTGGATATTCAGGAAGTCACCTCGCCCGGCGGGTTCACCGCTTGGCTCGTCGAAGAACCTGCTATCCCCTTCATCGCTCTGAATATCCGCTTTGCCGGTGGCGGTTCGCTGGACGAAGACGGCAAGCGCGGGGCAACATCGCTGATGACCTCGCTGCTTGAAGAAGGCGCTGAAGACATGGACGCCCGCGATTTCGCGCGCGAGACCGAACGACTGGCTACCTCCTTCAGTTACAGTGTTAGCGATGACGGGCTGAGTGTCACCGCCCGCTTCCTGACCGAGAACCGAGATGACGCGGTGGACCTGCTGCGCGCCTCGCTGGTCGCTCCTAGTTTTGACGAGGATGCGGTGGAACGGGTACGGCAGCAGCTCCTGTCTAACATCCGCTCAGACGAGAAAGACCCGCAAACCCTAGCCCGAGAGGCGTTTTCGGTAATGGCCTACGGTACGGACCACCCCTATGGCTCCTCCGTCGACGGCACCCTTGAAAGCGTCACCGCCCTGACGCGCGACGACCTGATTGCCGCGCACCGCAATGTGTTGGTGAAAGACCGGGTACATATCGGCGCGGTGGGCGACATTGATGCGGACGTTCTTGGCGCACTGCTCGACCGGCTTCTGGGCGATCTTCCTACCGGCGGCGCGCCTCTGCCCGAAAAGATTGAGGTCGCCATCGAGGGCGGCGTAACAGTCGTGCCCTATGACACGCCGCAATCCGTCGCGATCTTTGGCCATAACGGTATCGAGCGGGATGATGACGATTTCTTCGCCGCCTTCCTGCTGAACCAAATCCTTGGTGCAGGCGGGTTCGAAAGCCGTCTGATGGATGAGGTCCGCAAAAAGCGCGGGCTGACCTATGGCATCTATTCCTACCTCGCCACCAAAGACTATGCGACGAGCTATCAGGGCGGCGTGTCCTCGCAAAACGACCGCATTGCTGAAACGGTGGCCGTAGTGCGCGACGAATGGCGCAAAATCGCTGAGGACGGCGTGACGGCGGAGGAGTTGGAGGCCGCGAAGCTCTACCTCACCGGCGCTTACCCGCTGCGCTTTGACGGCAACGCCAATATCGCGTCGATCCTTGTGGGGATGCAGTCGCAAGAGCTGCCCATCGACTACATCGCGACCCGCAACGACAAGGTGAACGCGGTCACGCTGGAGGAGGCGAACCGGGTGGCGCAATACCTCTATGAACCCGAAAACCTGCATTTCGTGATCGTCGGCCAGCCACAAGGGCTGGAGACCAGCGCAGGCAACTGACGCCCGGCGGTACAGGCACATGGTTTGGCGCGGCATCGTCCGCGCTGAACCGTTTGATTTT
>CAZPXE010000320.1:0-4416 GCA_964590545.1 uncultured Rhodobacterales bacterium
GCCTGGGGGCCCTTTTTTCCGTAAATGACTTTCATCGAAACGCGTTTGCGCGAACACATTTATTTGTTCCTTAGGGGGAAAAATGGCAGCTCCAGCAAAAAAATCCGGTCCGAATCCAATTGCAGTGTTGTCGGGCGTTAAAGACGGCATCGAGCTTTACGAATTCTATTCGGACCTCTTCACGGGTGCGCCTGACCCCAACGATGTCATCAATGAGAAGCTCGATCTTCTGCTGACGAGGACCACAGAGATCCTTGAAGCCGTTGAGGAGAATCAGCGGAAATTGATCCAGGAACGGATCGATGAGATCGCGGTAAGCCTGGACGAAGCCGAGAAAGCGTTTCATGCGTTTCGGGTCAATCCGATTGCATCAATCAATCCCGCCAACGGCTTGTCAACCGACCAAGAAAACGCCCTTAACCACTCCTCCCAAGCGATATCGCAGATCAAGGCATTTGTGGATGGCGACGAAATGACGGCAGAGCAAAAGGTTTTGGTTTTGCCGTATCTGATGGGAGTCATCCCATTGCGCTATGAGGTCCTCAAACAAGCGACCTTGGGTGATATCCCGCAATCCTACGCGCAAGAGTGGAACGACATAAAGGATGCTCTGAACGAACTGCGTCCCCTCGTAGACGGGTTCGCGAGAGAGGCGGTTGAGTATTATGTGGAGTCGCGGGAGTACGTTTATTTCAATACCGGGCTTGGCCAAATCATTACCGATGTTGACTATGTCATTTCCGTTAGAACAGGGACGTCACCGGTGGAAGAAGGCCCGGCCCGCATCGGCCTTCGGCTTCCTGCGGATACGGACGACTATCCAGACTACGTGCTCGGCTCTCAAGAAGATGTTGGGGGCCTTGGTTACGAAATCGGTGAACAAATCTTCATCGACAAGAGCCTGTTCCTCGATTTTGTCGAAGACGCTGCTGGGTTTGATGCCGCGAGGCAATTCAACCTTGACGTGTTCGCACCCGTTGAGCAGATGGAGATTGACCGCGCGGGCGGGCCGGAAATGGGCGGATTGGCCGTCACCACTATTCCCGGCTGGCTCGAAGGCGGGCTTTTTCAGGATTTCGCTAATGAAGACTATCTTCGTGCACCCCTCGGCAGCGGAAACGGAAACAACAAGTTCGAAGGTTTTGGCGGCGACGATTTTATCGAAGGCGGTACCGGCAACGATGTCATCTTGGGTGATAACGCATTTGCCACTGCGGCTATCATCATTGATGGCGTCACAATCGTCGAAGAAACAGGTGGCGGCGTCGGCAATGACCTTCTTTTCGGCTATGGCGGTGACGATAACATCTTCGGCTATGGCGGCGACGACACGCTGCATGGCGGGGAGGGCAATGACCGTCTTGAGGGCGGTGCGGGCAATGATACCGTAAAATACGCGACCTCCGAAGCGGGCGTGACGGTCAACCTCACAATCCTGCGCGCACAAGACACCATTGGCAACGGCATCGACCAGATCCGTGATGTAGAAAACCTGGAGGGCAGTTTCTACGACGATGTTTTGACTGGCAATGGCTCCGCGAACCGCATCGTTGGGCGTTCCGGAGATGACATTATCTCTGGCGGATCGGGCGATGACGAGTTGATCGGGGATGACGAGTTTACCGTGATTGGTGGCAATGACACGCTTGAGGGTGGCAGAGGCGAGGACTTGCTCGACGGCAGTGCTGGGAATGACACGCTGCGCGGTGGTGACGACGACGATACGCTGATCGGCGGAACGGGCGATGACCTCTTGGACGGTGGCGCGGGCATCGATACCGCCGTTTATGAGGGCAATGACAACGTGTCCGTGTCTCTCGCCACGGAGATATTGCTCGGCAGCTCCGGCGGTGCGATGGGGAATGATACGCTTTTCGACATCGAGAACATCACGACCGGCGGTGGCAACGACTTCATCGAAGGCAATAGTGGGAACAACCACCTCATCGCTGGCGCCGGTAACGATTTCCTGTTCGCCGGGCTTGGTGACGACATCATCGATGGCGGCGAAGGCAATGACCGCGCCTATTTTGACAGCGGTCAAGACATCACAATCGATCTGAACATCGTTGGCGCACAAGACACCGGCGAAGGCCTCGACACGCTCATCAACATCGAGACGATTTTGGTCGGCGCAGGCACGCACAATCTGATTGGCGCCAACGATGGCTTCAACTCCTTTTATGGCGGCTCTGGTGACACAACGGTGACCTTCGGAGCGGGGAACTACTCTTTCTATGGGCAGGGCGGCTTCAACAAGGTGATCTTCACCACGCCCGAAAGCCTGGTGGTCGATCTCAACATTGGAAGCGAGCTGCAGAACGCGGGTAGCGCCGTTTTCCGGCTCGAAAATGTTCAAGCGGTCACAACCGGCGATGGGTTCGATAACATCAAGGGAAATGAAGCGGACAACGTCCTTGATGGCGGCGGCAATGTGGACCGCCTTGAAGGCAAAGGCGGCAACGACACCTTGCTGGGTGGCCACGGCGTTGACATTCTGCTCGGCGGTGACGGCGCCGATATTCTCAACGGCGGCACAGGCATAGACTTCATCCAATATACCGATGCGACCAGCGGTGTTGTCGTCGATTTGCTCAACCCCGGCGAAAACACCGGCTTTGCTGCGGGTGATACGTTTATCTCTGTCGAAAATATCTGGGGCTCGGATTTCGATGACGATCTGCGCGGCCATGCGACCACCTATGAAATGAAAGGCGGCGATGGCGACGACCGTCTGACATCACGGGGCGGCACGCGCACGTTCGACGGTGGCGACGGGTTCGACATGGCGATCTTCGATATCGCGGACGACGTGAATATTGACCTCAGCGTCAACGTGACGGGCTACCTTATCGGTGGTTTGTTCGTGTCGCTGAACGACATCGAAGGGATCGGAACAGGGTCTGGAACCAACACCGTCAAAGGCAGCGATGGCGACGACCGCTTTGAGGGTGGCTCAGGCGATGACACCTTCACGGGCGGTTTGGGGAACAACTACATCTCCGGCGGCGCTGGGTTTGATACAGTTGTCTATGAGGGCAGCGCCAACCTGCGGGTCAACCTGCTCAACACCGCCGCGCAGGCCACCGGGGTCGGCACAGACACCTTGATCGGGATCGAAGGGATCAAAGGCGGCGACGGTTTCGACATCCTCACCGGCAACAACGAAGACAACGTCATCGACGGCGGCAATGGGGTGCTGAACTTCCTAAGCGGCCTTGGCGGCGATGACATGCTGATCGGCGGCAGCGGCGAGGACATCTTGAGCGGTGGTCTTGGCGCGGATCACCATGAGGGCGGCGGGGGCAGCAACGACCGCGCCGATTACTTCAATGCGGACATGGGCGTGACCGTCGATTTGGTACGCGTTGAAGAAAACACCGGGGAAGCCGCTGGTGACACCTATAATTCCATCGAAAACATCACCGGATCGGATCACGACGACATCCTGCGTGGCAACGGGCAAGCCAACACCATCCTTGGCGAAGGCGGCAACGACATCCTGATGGGCCGCGGCGGCAATGACGAACTCGACGGCGGCGACGGCATCGACACGGTCAGCTATGAAGAAGCCGGAAACCGCGTTGTGGTTCTGCTCAGCCAAAATCCCGAAGCCGTTGGCAATGGCACGGAAGGCACCGATCAACTCACCTCCATCGAGAACGTTATCGGCAGCGCCTTTGGCGACCGTCTTGTGGGCGATGCGAACGACAACCACCTCCAAGGCGGCGCTGGTGCCGACGTGCTCGTTGGGCTCGCAGGCAACGACACGCTTGAGGGCGACGCAGGGGACGATGATCTGACAGGTTCTGGCGGCAACGACATCCTGCGCGGCGGTGCGGATAACGACACGTTGAACGGCCTTGGCGGCGCTGACCTGATGGAAGGCGGTGATGGTGATGATCAGATATTCGCCGGGCTGGGCGTGGACACGGTACAGGGCGGCGACGGTAATGACCGGGTGTTCGGGAACTTCGGCGCCGACCTCATCAACGGCAATGACGGCAATGACGACATTCGCGCGGGCGGCAGCAGCGACACGCTGTTCGGGGATGCGGGCAACGACAAAATCGTCGGTGGCAACGGCAAAGACATCCTCTTCGGCGGCGCGGGCAATGACGTGTTGACCGGCGGCAATGGCAACGCGCTTGGTGACGGGCTGCGCGATGTTTTCGTGTTCAAGACAGCGGCGAATGGCGGCGGCGGCTTTGATCGCATCCGGGATTTCGAAGATACCAAGGACAAAATCGACTTATTGGAAAGCAGTTATGTCCTTTTCAGCGAGGTCCTGGAAGATGCGACTCAAGTTGGTGCGCATGTTCAGATCAATCTCGACAATTCGGGCATTGTTCAGATCGAAAACTTCACATTGGATCAGCTAACGGAAGGCGATTTCATATTGCCCCTTGTTTAAAG
>CAZPXE010000321.1:0-4415 GCA_964590545.1 uncultured Rhodobacterales bacterium
GGAGGGCGGCAGGCCGAGCTTGTGCAGCACAGCGTCTATTTCGGTCCGGCTTGGGCGGTCTTCAAGGTAGCGGCGCACGGTCACGGCCACACCCGCCTCTTCGAGCAGTTTCAGCGCCTGCCGCGATTTCGAGCAGCGCGGATTGTGCCACAGCGTGATCACAGCCATCTCTCCTTGTCGGTGCCAACCGCCTCGGCCACCGTGCCGAAGCCGTGCTCTTTAAGTAGTGCGTCCAGCCCGTTTGCAATATCGGCCACCAGCGACAGCCCGCCATAGACCAGCGCGGTGTAAAGCTGCACGGCGCTGGCACCGGCGCGGATTTTGGCGAAGGCGTCCTCGGCCGAGGCGACGCCGCCGACGCCGATCAGCGGCGTTTGCGTGAGGGTGCTGAGCCGCGCGAGCACGCGGGTGGATTTTTCCAACAGGGGCGCGCCGGACAGACCGCCCGCCTCACCCGCGTGGCGGCTTTGCAGCCCGTCCCGGTCGAGGGTGGTGTTCGTGGCGATGATCGCGGCGACGCCGGTTTGCTCGGCGATCTCGGCGATTTCGCTCAGGTCCGTATCGCTCAGATCCGGGGCGATTTTCAGGAAGACAGGGCAGGGGCCGCGCACCGCCATCACGCCTGTCAGCAGGGCGTGCAGCGCCTCGGCCCCCTGCAAATCGCGCAGCTTTTCGGTGTTGGGCGAGGAGACATTGACCGTTGCGAAGTCGAGATGTTCGCGGCACCGCTCCAGCACGCGCGCAAAATCGGACGCGCGGTCGGCGCTGTCCTTGTTCGCCCCGAGGTTGAGGCCGATGACGCCCCCTTGCGGACGGGCGGCGAGGCGGGTGGCGATAGCCTCCATCCCCTCATTGTTAAACCCAAAGCGATTGATCGCGGCGCGGTCCTCGGTCAGGCGGAACAGACGCGGGCGCGGGTTGCCGGGCTGCGGGCGCGGGGTGGCGGCGCCCACTTCGATGAAGCCGAACCCGGCTTGGGCCAGCGGGGTGAGGGCCTCGGCATTCTTGTCGAACCCGGCGGCGAGGCCGATGGGGTTGGGCAGCTTGATCCCTGCAACCTCGGTGGCGAGGCGGGGCGAGGTGATCGGGCCGGGCTTTGCCGTCAGCCCCATTTGCAGCGCTTTGAGCGCCAGCCCATGCGCCTGCTCGGGATCAACCCGGCGCAGGGCGGCAAGGCCGATTTTCTCTGCCAGCTTCATCCGAACGTCGCCCCTGTGTCAGAAGGTTTGGTGCGGATCAGGCGCGAGGTTTCAACTGCCGCCTGCCGATGCACCACCGCTTGCTGGTACTCAGGGTCCGAAACCATGGCGAGGAAGGCATGCGCCGAGGGATAGCGGGCGATGAAGGCGGCATCCCATGCCTCATCCGCGGGGCCGATCAGGGTGGATTGAAACTCACCCCGCCAGACAATGCTGCCGCCGACCTTGGTGAAGATGGGCCCGCTGTCCGAGCCATAGTTGCCATAGGCCTCGGCCCCGGTCAGCCCTTCGCCATGCAGCGGATGGTCCTCGGGATAAGCGGCAAGGTCGCGGAAGCGGACAAGGTTGAGCATCTCGACCGGCTGATCGCGGTCCAGCCCCTTGAACAGATCAAACTGCACACGGGTTGGGTCGATAAAGGCGTCTTTCGTCACACCAGATCCTCGGGGAAAATATGCGCGCCGCTCTGATAGTCGATCTGCTTGTGCCACAGCACGTCGGCCAAATTCAGATTGCGGTAGAGATGGGGGAAATCCTGCCCACCGCGCGACGGCTCCCATTTCAGATCAGCGCCGAGCGTGCCGTCATCTACAGCCAGCAGCATCAGCCCCTCTTCGCCCGCGAAGTGCTTGGCGGCGGTTTCCTGCACCTGTGTGGCGGTGGAGAAATGGATATAGCCGTCGGTCACGTCAATTGGCGCACCGGTCGTGGTGCCATTGGCTTGCAAGTCGGCCCATTCAGCGGGGCGGAGAATTTTGTAGATCATGGCTTTGGTGATGGCCTGTTGCGGGCAAGGGGTCAAGACGCCTGTGAGATGAGCAAACGAGCTGCGTAGTGCCGCCCGCCCCTACGTCAGTCTTTGACAATTCCGCGCCACACGTCACGATAGCAACCAGACACCAAAAGGGGAGATTATTCCATGAAACGATTCCTTTTAAGCGCGGGCGCCTTGGCCCTGACAGCGGGCATGGCGCAGGCCGAGTATGTGCTGCATGTGCTGCATATCAACGATCTGCACAGCCGCGTTGAGCCGATCAACAAATATGACAGCACCTGCGGGGCCGAGGATGACGCCGAGGGCAAGTGCTTTGGCGGCGTGGCGCGGGTTGCCACCAAGATCAACGAATTGCGCGACAGTCTGAAAGCTGCCGGTGAAAATGTCATCGTGCTGGATGCGGGCGATCAGTTCCAAGGCTCGCTGATGTACACGACCTATAAGGGCGCAGTTGAGGCTGAGTTCATGGAAATGATCGGCTTTGACGCGATGGCTGTGGGCAACCACGAATTTGACGACGGTCCGGAAAAGCTGGCGGAGTTCATCGACAAGGTCAGCTTCCCTGTCATTTCCGGCAATCTGGATGTGAGCGCGTCGAACCTGCTGAATGGCAAGGTCGCGAACCACACGGTGCTTGAGGTTGGCGGCGAGAAGATCGGCATCATCTCGGCGCTGGCAACCGATACGGTTGACACGTCTTCTCCCGGCCCGAACGTGATTTTCAACGATGAGATTGCGGCGCTGGCCGCCGATGTGGCTGCGCTGGACGCGGAAGGCGTTAACAAGGTGATCGCGCTGACCCATGTGGGCCTGCCGAAAGATCTTGAGATTGCCGCGGCTGTGCCGGGGATTGATGCTGTGGTCGGCGGGCACTCGCACACCTTCCTCAGCTCCACCAGCCAGAAGCGGGCAGGGGCCTATCCGACCTATGCCAGTCAGGCCGATGGGACGCTGGTGCCGGTGGTGCAGGCCTATGCTTATTCGAAATATGTGGGCCATTTGAAACTGACCTTCTCGGATGATGGCAAGCTGCTGGATGCGGGCGGGGATACGATCGTGCTCGACGCCAGCGTTGCGCCGAATGAAGAGATCGCAGCCCGCGTCGCCGAACTGGCCGGCCCGATTGAAGAGATGAAATCGCGCGTTGTCGGTGCGACAGGTGCCGTGATTGACGGCGACCGTTCGGTGTGCCGGACCACGGAATGCCCGATGGGCAATTTGGTGGCCGATGCGATGCTTGACCGGGTGAAGGATCAGGGCGTTACCGTCGCGATCCAGAATGGCGGCGGTCTGCGCGCGTCCATCGACGAAGGTGAGATCACGATGGGCGAAGTGCTGACCGTGCTGCCGTTCCAGAACACGCTTTCGACCTTTGAAGCCTCTGGTGCGGATATCATCGCGGCGCTGGAAAACGGTGTGAGCCAAGTGGAAGAGGTCAAAGGCCGCTTCCCACAGGTCGCAGGCCTGAAGTTCACATGGGACGCGGCTGCGGCTCCGGGCAGCCGGATCGTGGACGTGATGGTCGCGGAAGGTGACGGGTTCGCAGCGATTGATGCCGCGAAGACCTATAAGGTCGTGACCAACAACTACGTGCGCAACGGCGGCGACGGGTACCGGATGTTCTCGGGCGATGACAAGAACGCCTATGACTTCGGCCCCGATCTGGCCGATGTGACAGCAGAGTTCATCGCAGCAAGCGGCGGGAGCTACACGCCCTATACCGACGGGCGCATCAGCCAGAAGTAAACGAGACTGCATTGTCGGGGCGCAGGGCCAATATCGGCCTTGCGCCCCGCTTTTCATGGCAAGCGGCATTCTATAACCTGCGCCCATGTGCGGACGTTTTGCAGTCACCCTTCCAAATGATGCCATGGCGCAGCTTTTCGCGGCGGCCCCGGCCAATGATTTGCCAGAGGGGCCGAATTACAACGTCTGCCCCACCAACACCGTCTCCGTCTGCGCCAGTGATGAGAGTGGGCGGCGTCTGCAGCCGATGCGCTGGGGGTTCATTCCGCATTGGTACAAGGCCCCGAATGGCGGCCCGCTGCTGATCAATGCACGTTCTGAAACCCTTGCCGAAAAGCCTGCCTTCAAAGCGGCCTGCCGCGAGAGGCGCTGCCTGATTGCCTGCACCGGGTTTTACGAATGGACCAAGGACCCCGACGGCAAGCGCCTGCCGTGGTACATCACCAGAACGGACGGCGCGCCGCTGGTCTTTGGCGGGGTTTGGCAGGACTGGACCGACAAAGCCACCGCAGAAACCATGCGCACCTGCGCGATCGTCACCTGCGCGGCCAACCCCGCCATGGCCCAAATCCACCACCGCATGCCCGTGGTGCTTGAGCCTCAAGCATGGCCCCTCTGGCTCGGCGAGCAAGGCAAAGGCGCCGCCCGCCTGATGCAAGCCGCCCCGGAGGAGGCACTGACATGGCACCGGGTGG
>CAZPXE010000322.1:0-4400 GCA_964590545.1 uncultured Rhodobacterales bacterium
TCTTCATGTTCTTCACGTTTGATCTTGCGGGCGTCGGCATTTGGGCAGCACTTTTTCTTTGATGGGCAAGCTTGGCAGGTGTGTTTCAGCGCTTGGTACTTTGCGACACCTTTGCCGCTTGGGCCACGGTTCGGGTCCGAGTAATTGCGGCGGAACTGCTTGAGGGGTTCACCTTCGGGGCAGATGTATTGGTTGTTCTCGGAATCCCATTCAAAGTCGGTGCGGCTCCACGTCCCGTCTGTTCGGCCCGCCTTATCAAGTACCGGAATATGTGGGTTGATGTCGCGACCCACGAGCCATCCCAGCATCGGTCCTGATCCATAGGCGCTGTCCGCGATAAGACGTTCTGGGTCAATATCGTGCCGATCTTTGATGCGATCCAACATGGTACGCACCGATCCGACTTCGGCCTGTCGAATTGATCTCGTCCCTTCGACATCAACGATCACGCTATGGTCGGTATCGATCAGATAATTTGTGGAATAGCTAAAGAAAGCGGGGCCTTTGCGGGCTGCGGTCTATTACCGGCAGTGCATTGCGCAGCAATGTCACGAGAGGCATTGGCTGGCTGGGAATGAGATGTAAACTTGGGTTCAACCTCTGATGCTGCGCCAAACGCTGCATCATCCGAGAAATCCAAATACTCTTTCACAGCACGTGGCGCATCGTTTGGGTCGATGGCGCAGCGATCCCAATCTTCCTTTGATGTGGAGTTCTGTTTGTTGGCATCTGCTTCAATCAGACTGGCGTCTGCGGCAAAGGGCTGGCCACTCACCAAACCATCCGCGATGCACCGGACACCGTCTTCTCGAACAAATGCCGCAGCAATTTACTCTCGCGAAAACGCCCCTCATGGCAGATTGCTGCGCAATTGCCTGTCGGGCAATGCATGCCGGTTCTTTGAGAAGGATGAATGGTTCGGCACGGGATCAGACAGATCGAGACGGCAAAACCAGCGATATGCGAGGTTCAGATGCACCTCTTCGCACAGCCGCCGCTCAGACCGGATGCCAAAGCAATAGCCCACCAATAGCTTGCGGATCAGCAGTTCGGGATCAATCGACGGGCGGCCAGTGTGGCTGTAGAAATCCGCGAGATGGCCACGAAAGCTGCTCAGATCGACAAATCGATCAATGGAGTGCAGCAGGTGATCCTGGGGAACGTGGTCTTCCAGCGAGAACTCATAAAACAACGCCGCTTGCTCTTCCTGCACCGGTCCCATCATCGCAAAATCCCCCAATCAATAAGGGAATTGAATCAGCGAATAGGCACCCGAGCAAGGAAGAGTTTTTCAACAGAATAGACCGCAAACCTGACATACATGTATACCCGCCAACATGGCTTCGTTTGATGTGCCCTCCCGAGATTTTGGGAGGGTTACATGTTAGCGCTGAGTGTTTTATGACCTTCGCAAAACTGGGAGGCGGAGATGAGCGCTGTGTTTCGCACGGCTGTGATCGGGCTTGGGTCTATGGGGTACGGGATGGCGTCGTCCTGCCTGAAGGCGCAGCATCAGACAT
The DNA here is from genome assembly GCA_964590545.1 of uncultured Rhodobacterales bacterium. GTDB lineage: Bacteria > Pseudomonadota > Alphaproteobacteria > Rhodobacterales > Rhodobacteraceae > Aliishimia. Next base: position 1,521 of record CAZPXE010000322.1, read on the forward strand.
TTGGTTTTGATATCAACGACGCGCAAATGGCGAGGTTCCGGGCAGACGGTGGCTCAGACGGCGCGCTGGATGCAGTTGCGGACAGTCTGGATGCCGCCGTTGTCGTCGTACTGAACGCCGCTCAGACAGAAGCGGTGCTATTCGGCCCGGACGGGGTCGTGCCCAAGTTGACGTCCGGCGCTGTGGTGGTGGTCTGTGCGACCGTTCCGCCAGAGTTTGCCCGTGCGATGGAAGCGCGCTGCGCGGAAAATGACGTACATTACCTCGACGCGCCAATCTCGGGCGGGTCGGTCAAGGCCGCAGCGGGCAAGCTGTCGATCATGGCGTCTGGCAGCGCCGAGGCGTTCACGGCGGCGCGGCCTGTGCTGGATGCAACGGCGGAGACGGTTTTTGAGTTAGGGAACACCGCCGGGGCCGGGTCCGCGATGAAAGCGGTGAACCAGCTTCTGGCCGGGGTGCATATTGCCACGATGGCCGAGGCGTTAACTTTTGGCATGACGCAAGGCGTTGCGCCCGATCAGTTCGTCGAGGTCATCAGCAAATGCGCCGGCACCTCATGGATGCTGGAAAACCGCGCGCCGCATATCGTGGCAGGCGATTACACGCCGCATTCGTCGGTCAACATCTGGCCCAAGGATCTGGGCATCGTGTTGGACATCGCCAAGTCGGCGAGCTTCTCGGCTCCGATCACGGCGGCTGCGTTACAACAGTTCATCGCCGCTGCCGGGAGCGGGCTGGGGCATGAGGATGATGCCGCCGTCGCCAAGGTCTACGCGCGCAATGCCGGGCTGACGCTGCCGGGGGAGGAGGGCTGATGCTGCTCGGCTGTATTGGCGACGACTTCACCGGTTCCAGCGACCTGGCGAACACGCTGGCGAAGCAGGGGATGCGCGCGGTGCAATATACCGGCGTGCCGGACGGGCCTGCGGCAGAGGATGTTGAGGCGGGGGTGGTCGCGCTGAAGAGCCGATCGATTGATCCCGGTGACGCAGTGGCGAAGTCGTTGCAGGCGTTGGAATGGCTTCTGGCCCAAGGGTGCCAGCAGATTTTCTTCAAATATTGCTCCACCTTCGACAGCACGCCCACGGGCAATATCGGCCCGGTGACCGATGCGCTGGCGGAGCGGCTGGGTGCGGATCGGGTGATTGTCTGCCCGGCCTTTCCAGGCACGGGGCGGTCGGTTTATCAGGGGCATCTGTTCGTGAATGACGCGCTGCTCAGCGAGAGCGGAATGCAAAACCATCCGCTGACGCCAATGACGGATTCCGATTTGCGGCGCTGGCTGGGGCTGCAAACCGCGCAGGGCGTTGGGCATGTTTCGGCGCAAACCGTGTTTCAAGGCGCTGGTGCGATCCGGGCGGCGCTGGATGCGCTGGGCGGTCGTTATGCGGTGGTCGATGCAATCCGGGACGCGGATTTGATGGAGATTGGCGCAGCAGCGAAGGGTCTGCCGCTGATAACAGGCGGGTCAGGTGTCGCGCTGGGCCTGCCTCGCAATTTCGGGATTGAGCCGAAGCCTGTGGATTGGACCGGGCAGCCGGGCAAGGCGATTGCGCTGTCGGGCTCCTGTTCCGTTGCCACGCGCGCGCAGGTGGCAAGGCACAAAGCAGAAAATCCGACGCGAGAGATCGTTGCGGCGGATGTGATCGAGGGGCGGCTGAGCTCGGAGGAGATGGCGGCGTGGTTGATTGCGCAAGATGGCCTGCCGCTGGCCTATAGTTCCGCCGACCCGGAAGCGGTGAAGGCGGTTCAGGCGGAGTTTGGGGCCGCGCGCGCCGCCGCTGCGATTGAGACCTTCTTTGCGGAAACCGCCCGGTTATGTGTTGCGCAGGGCGTGACGCGCGTGATCACGGCGGGGGGGGAAACCTCGGGCGCAGTGGTTGAGGGGCTGCATCTTGGGCAACTCGCGATTGGTCCGGAAATTGATCCCGGCGTTCCAGCGTTGCGGGCGGGAAGCGATCTGGTGGTTGCGCTGAAATCGGGGAATTTCGGGGCAGAGGATTTCTTTGCCAAGGCTGATAATGTGTTGAGGGGCGCATGAAGGAATCGGCGCTGAGAGAGCAGATATGCATGCTCGCCAAATCCCTGTTCGACCGGGGGCTGACCCATGGCAGCACCGGGAATATCTCGGCCCGGACCGAAGATGGCGGGCTGCTGGTCTCGCCTACGGGGACCAGTTTCGGGCGGCTTGATCCAGGCAGGCTGTCGCGGTTTGACGCTAAGGGCGTGCATCAGGGAGGCGACAAGCCCACCAAGGAAATGCCTTTGCATACAGCGTTTTACGACACGCGCAGCACCGCGGGCGCGGTCGTTCACCTGCATTCCTGTCACTCGGTCGCACTGTCGATGCTGCCGGTTGAGGACCCATCGAACTTCCTGCCGCCGCTAACGCCCTACAGCATAATGCAGCTAGGTAAGGTGCAATTACTGCCCTTTTTCATGCCCGGAGATCCGGCGATGGGAGAGGCTGTTCGCGGTCTGGCAGGCAAGCGAAGTGCCGTGATGCTGGCCAATCACGGGCCGGTTGTGGCGGGAAAAGACGTCGAAGCGGCCTGCAATGCGATTGAGGAATTGGAGAACACGGCCCGCTTGGCATTATTAACGCAAGAGTCGAATCCAATCGGCCTGACGGAGAATCAGGTATATGCGCTCGTACAGAATTTCGACGTGGAATGGGGCGATTGACGCCACAATTTGGTCATTTACACGTTATTGTAGAATTTTCATTAATTTAATAAATTCAGTGCCTTAGAGGGACGTGTGCTTATTCGGTGTCACTTTTTTCGGCTAAGATCCAAAAAATGTGAGCGAAGCGTTACCGATTAGTTGACTCAAGGGGCTTTAAGTTAATAAAACAGGTCGAGAACAAATGAAGTGGGT
>CAZPXE010000323.1:0-4161 GCA_964590545.1 uncultured Rhodobacterales bacterium
GTGCTGCGGCGCGTCGTGGCCCAAGGGCGCGATGGGTATTACACCGGCGAGGTGGCTGAGGATATTGTGGCCGCGCTAAACGCAGCGGGCGGCGTGCATACGCTGGATGACTTCGCCGCGACGGCCTGCACCGCGACGACGCCGATCAGCGGCGGGTATAAGGGCGTGGACGTGTTGGAGCATCCGCCCAACGGCCAAGGCGCGACCGCGCTGCTGATGCTCAACATATTGAAACATTTCGATATTCCGTCGATGGACCCGTTCGGCACCAAGCGCGCGCATCTGGAGGCGGAGGCGGCCAAGCTGGCCTATGACGCGCGAAACCGCTTGATTGCAGATGCTGATTATACAACACGGCTGGAGCATATGCTGGCGGATGAGACCGCCGCGCAGCTTGCTGCGCTGATTGATCCGGGCAAAGCGATGGCAGATGCAAAACCGCTGACCGAAGCGGTGCATAAGGACACGATTTATATTACCGTTGTCGACAAGGACCGCATGGCAGTGTCGCTGATTTATTCGATTTATCACGGGTTTGGATCGGGCATCGCGTCTGAAAAATTTGGCGTTCTGCTGCAAAACCGGGGCGCGGGCTTCACGCTGGAAGAAGGGCATCCGAACGAGATTGGCCCTGGCAAGCGCCCGATGCACACAATTATTCCCGCGATGCTGTCCGAAAAGGGTGCAGTGACGATGCCCTTTGGCGTGATGGGCGGGGCCTATCAGCCGAACGGGCATGCGCGGGTCGTCAGTAATATCGTGGATTTCGGCATGGATCCGCAAAGCGCGCTGGACGCGCCGCGCAGTTTCTCGGACGCAGGTACGATGAAGGTCGAGCGGGGCTATTCCGAGCAGGTGCGCGCGGACCTAGCCGAGATGGGGCATCAGGTTGAGGTTCCGGACACGCCTATTGGCGGCGCGCAAGCGATCCGTATTCACGACAGCGGTGTGCTTGAGGGTGCGTCGGACCCACGCAAGGATGGCTGTGCGGCGGGGTATTGAACCAAAAAAGGCGGGATAAGCTCCCGCCTTACCCTTCGCATCGCACGATACTTAGTTCAGTTGGAAATGCAGCGGATACGTCCCGCCATCACCATCGAACGGACCGAAAAGGTCGCTGATATCGGGGTGGTCCACCGGCTCTCCACTATAGTCCGCAACAAGGTTCTGTTCGGACACATAGGCAACGTAATAGCTTTGATCGTTCTCGGCCAGCAGGTGATAGAAGGGCTGCTCCTTCACCGGGCGCGATTCTTCGGGAATCGACTGGTACCACTCTTCCGTATTGGAGAAAGTCGGGTCCACATCGAAAATAACGCCGCGAAACGGGTGTTTACGGTGACGGACGACTTGGCCCAGGTGATATTTTGCGCGAGTTCGTAGCATTACATTGCAGCCTTTAGCCATCGTTAGTAGACGCTGCGAGGGGGGCTTGTCCAACATTCTGCCACAATTTGATGGAAACAGTCTGTGAACCTTGTCGTAACAGTGTTGGAAATCGTGGCTCCGGTCTTTTTGTTGGCCGGGGTTGGCTTTGCGTGGGTGAAACTGGGGCAGGAGTATCGCATTCAGTTTGTGACCCGGCTGGGGATGACCCTGTCTTTGCCGGCGCTGATCTTCACCTCGTTGATGCAGACGGAAATTGATGCGCGGGCGCTGACAGATTTGTCGCTGGCGACGTTGGCGGTATATGGGCTGATCACGGTGGCAGCCTATGCGCTGGTTAAGGTGATGCGGCTTGAGGTGCGGACCTTTCTGACGCCGACAATCTTTGGCAATACCGGCAATCTGGGCCTGCCGCTGGCGCTGTTTGCCTTTGGGCCGGACGGGCTGAGCTATGCGATTATCGTCTTTGCGATCATGTCGGTATGGTTCTTTACCTTTGGCGTGTGGGTGTTCTCCGGCGGCGGCTCGCTGTTGAAAGTGGTTCAAGAGCCGCTGGTCGGCGCAACAGTGCTGGGCGCTTTGTTCCTTTGGCAAGGGTGGGAGACGCCGGAGTTTCTGACCAACACCCTGTCTTTGCTGGGGCAAATGGCAATTCCATTGATGTTGATCACGCTTGGTGTCGCGGTCGCGCGGTTGACGCCCGGTGCAGTGGGACAGGCCGTGATCCTGTCCATCGCGCGGCTGGTGATCTGCGCAGGGCTGGCTTGGGGTGTTGGGCTGTGGTTTGGGCTTGATAAGATAGCGTTTGGGGCGCTCGTATTGCAGGTTGCGACGCCGGTTGCCGTTACATCCTACTTGCTGGCAGAGAAATATGGCGGGGATGCGCAGGCTGTGGCGGGGTTGGTGGTGGTCTCGACGCTGCTATCCGTCGCGGCGTTGCCAGTGTTGTTGGCGTTGGTTCTGTAAACCGCCCCCAGCGTCAAAACGTGATTTTCTAAAGCGCCAAAATCCTGTATCCTAGCCGCAAAACAAACATAACAAAGCGAGTGAGGCAGATGAGCAGATCTCTATTCGCGCTTCTGGTGGTGCTTTTCGTGGCGTCCTGTGGTGGCAGCAGTTACAACTCTGCGCCGCGCAATCTGGACAATGCTTGTACCATCCTCCAGCAGCGCCCCGAATACGCCCGCGCCTTCAAGGCGACAGAGCGGAGGTGGAATGTGCCAGTGCATGTGCAAATGGCGACGATCTATCAGGAAAGCAAATTCGTGGGTAACGCCCGCACCCCGTTCCGCTACGTGGCGGGGGTGATCCCGATGGGTCGGCTCAGTTCCGCCTATGGCTATAGTCAGGCCTTGGATGGCACATGGGAAGAGTACCAGGCGGCCACAGGCAAGCGCAGTGCCAAGCGCAACCGGATCAAAGATGCGAGTGATTTCATGGGCTGGTACATGAACGAGTCAAAGCGCCGGAACGGTATCCCCTTGAGCGACGCGCGGCGGCAATATCTGGCTTATCACGAAGGGCATTCCGGCTATGCGCGCAGGACTTATAACCGCAAAAGCTGGCTGGTGCGGGTATCGAGCGAGGTCGGCCAACGCTCGACCATGTACCGCTCGCAATTGCGCGGGTGCAGGGCGCTGCGTTGAGCGAGCCCGGAAACTAGTTTCCGTTCAGGTATTGGGTCACGTTGAACAGGCTGTTGGACAAAGATTTGCGCGTGTCCAACTCACCAAGAATGACGGTCGTGGAGCTTCCATTGCCGTCGTTAATCACCCATTGGCGCAGTTCGACCGGGTTGCCTGTAAACAGCATTTCAATGTTTCCATATTGCGGGTTGTCCGGGTCCTGTGCGCGCACGGTCGTTGCCGTTCCGTCAAAGCTGTGACCCGTCACCATTTTAGCGCGCCCCAGATCAACATTCCGGGCTAGAATGATCGACAGGGGTGTACGGCCCAGCGGATAAACGTCCGGAGCCGAGTTGGACTTGGTGTCCACGATCACCACAGTATTCTGACCAACAACAACCAACGTGCCTTCGGGCGGGTTGTATTCGAAGCGCATGCGGCCCGGCCGTTTGATATAGATTTGCCCGGTCGAGATCGTCCCATCATCGTTTATCTGCGTGAACTCGCCTTGCGCATTCTTCATCCCATTCAGGTATTTGGAAATCGCGGACAGGGGCAGTTTCTCTGCCGCTGCCGGAACAGCCAGACAAACCAAAGTCAGGATCATCGCAAGGGTACGCACAACATGCCTCATTCGTACTTTTCGTTTGTCCAAAACATAAGCGCCCCGGGCCTGTTATGCGATAGCAAAGCCCAAGGCGCTTGAAATCTTGGCGAAATTTTACTGTTCGGGAACGAGGATTTCCCGTTTGCCGACGTGGTTGGACGCGCTGACGACCCCTTCATCCTCCATCTGCTCGACCAGACGGGCGGCCTTGTTATAGCCAATCGCCAGTTTGCGCTGAATGTAGGAGGTGGAGCATTTGCGGTCTTTGATCACAATGCCCACGGCCTGATCATACAGCGCATCCTCGCCATCGGTGTTCCCGCCAAGGCCAAGCACCGCGTCGATATTGGGCGCGCTTTCCTCTGCCGGACCTTCGACCACGCCACCGACATAGTCGGGCGGGCCATAGGCCTTGAGATGGTTGACGATTTCTTCGACTTCCTCATCCGACACAAACGGGCCGTGGCAGCGGGTGATCTTCGATCCGCCCGCCATATAGAGCATATCGCCCATGCCCCGCAGTTGTTCAGCGCCCATCTCGCC
>CAZPXE010000323.1:4171-4395 GCA_964590545.1 uncultured Rhodobacterales bacterium
GCTGTCGATTTTCGAGGTCACCTGGAAGCTGATCCGCGTCGGGAAGTTCGCCTTGATGGTCCCGGTGATCACGTCGACCGACGGGCGCTGGGTGGCCATCACAAGGTGGATGCCCGAGGCCCGCGCCATCTGGGCAAGGCGCTGGATACAAGCTTCGATTTCCTTGCCCGCGACCATCATCAGGTCGGCCATCTCGTCGACGATGACGACGATATAGGGCAGCT
>CAZPXE010000324.1:0-4393 GCA_964590545.1 uncultured Rhodobacterales bacterium
TGTCGTACCACGCATAAATCTTCACCTGCGTGCCGTTCACGACCATCGTCGAGGGCGCGTCCACGATGCTGGAACGGGTGTCGTTGGTGTAATCGGCGCTGACCAAGGGGCGGGTTTCATAGCCAAGAATACCGTTCAGCGGGCCATTTGCCGCCGCTTCGAACAGGGCGTTCACCTCGTCGTCACTCGTGGCGGTTTCCACTTCGAAGACGCAATCGGTGAGCGATGCATTCAGCAGCGGCACCCGCACCGCGTGACCGTTCAGGCGGCCTGTCAGTTCGGGATAGATCAGGGTGATGGCTGTGGCGCTGCCGGTGGTTGTCGGGATCAACGAGTTCAGGGCGGAGCGGGCGCGGCGCAGATCTTTGGCGGGCCGGTCCACGATGGTTTGCGTGTTGGTCACGTCGTGGATTGTGGTGATGGAGCCGTGGCGGATCGTCAGCGCCTCATGGATAACCTTCACCACGGGGGCCAGGCAATTGGTGGTGCAGGACGCGGCGGTGATGATCTGATGCGCGCCGGGATCGTAGATATCATCATTGACGCCATAGACGATGTTCGCGGTTGGGCCGTCTTTGACGGGGGCGGAAACGATGACCTTTTTGACGCCCGCTGCGAAATAGGGGGCGAGTTTGGCTTCGGTTTTGAACGCGCCGGTGCAGTCGATGACAACATCTACGCCGTCCAGCGGTAAGTCAGCTAAATCACGCGTACCGATGAAGGGCAGGCGGGTGCCATTAATGGTGACGGAGGTGTCATCGCAGGAGAATTCAGCGTCCCAGCGGCCATGCACTGTGTCAAACTCCAGCAGATGCGCGTGCATCGCGGGATCGCCCACGCCATCATTGATCCACGCGATATCAGCGCCGCGCTCCAGCAGGGGTTTCAGGGCGAGTTTGCCGATGCGGCCCAGCCCGTTGACAGCATAGGTGGTCATGCCCGTTCCTTTCCGTTCTGTTGCCGCAGGCTTTACGCAATTTCGGCCCGTAAGGAACAGTGAAGGTTTTGTGACAAACGCCGCCTAGCCCTTGCGCGCGGCCTTCTCGGCTATGCCCGATTGCCCCTGCCGCCGCGCGAGTTCGGCCAGAACGTCGTCCAGCGCCAGGTCCCGCGACGCCAGCATGACCAGCAGGTGATAGAGCACGTCGGCAGCTTCAGAAGTCAGGCCCGCGCGGTCGCCTTTGACCGCTTCGATGATGGCTTCGACGGCTTCTTCGCCAAACTTCTCGGCACATTTTTCAGGGCCTTTGGCAAGCAGTTTGGCGGTCCAACTGCTGTCCGGGTCGGCGGATTTGCGGGATTCTATGGTGGCGAAAAGCTCGTCTAAGGTCATGCAAGCCTCATCGGTATTCCGGCGGCGGCCATGTGAGCTTTGGCTTCGCCTATGGTGTAGGTGCCGAAGTGGAAGATGGACGCGGCGAGCACGGCGGAGGCGCCCCCTTCGGTCACGCCTTCAACGAGGTGGTCAAGTGTGCCGACGCCGCCTGACGCGATGACGGGAATGTCGACTGCGTCAGAGATCGCGCGGGTCAGGGGCAGGTTGAACCCCGCCTTGGTGCCGTCGCGGTCCATGGAGGTGAGCAGGATTTCCCCGGCCCCTTGCGCAGCGGCGGTGCGAGCGAATTCTACGGCGTCGATCCCCGTGGGCTTGCGGCCCCCATGGGTGAAGATTTCCCACTTGCCGGGCGAGACGGTTTTGGCGTCGATGGCGCAGACGATGCATTGGCTGCCGAACTGATCAGCAGCGGCGCGCAGGACGGTCGGGTCGGCCACGGCAGCGGAGTTGAATGAGACTTTATCGGCCCCGGCCAGCAACAGATCGCGCACGTCGGATGAGGTGCGCACACCGCCGCCGACTGTTAGCGGGATGAAGCAATGCTCTGCCGTGCGGCGCACCAGATCGAACATGGTGCCGCGGTTTTCGTGGGTGGCGTGAATGTCGAGGAAACACAGCTCATCCGCGCCTGCCGCGTCATAGGCTTTGGCGGCTTCGACCGGGTCGCCCGCGTCGATCAGGTCCACGAAATTGACGCCTTTGACCACGCGGCCGTCGGCGACATCAAGGCAGGGGATGATGCGTGTTTTCAGCATGGCCGCGTTATGGCGCGGTTTGGCGCGGAGGGGAAGGGGGGCCAGCCCCCCGCAGCGCTGAGGCGCGGCACCGCCCGGAGTTTATCTCGCCGCGTGCAGCGGGGGGGATTGCGATGCGGCAGGTGCGTGCCAACAAAAAGGCCGGGCACATAGCCCGGCCTCCCGCATCCGATCTTTCAATGGAGAAAAAGCTCAGATCGCGAGGTATTCGGCGCGCAGTTCGGCGTTGTCCAGCACCTCGGCGGCGGTGCCGTCAAAGACGATGCCACCGGTGTCGAGGATGATGGCCCGATCCGCCAATTGCAGGGCGCGCACAGCGTTTTGTTCCACGAGGATTGTGGTGATGCCCTGTTCCTTGATGATGGAGAGGGTCTTTTCGATCTCGTCCACGATCACCGGGGCGAGGCCCTCGTAAGGTTCGTCCAGCAGCAGCACTTTGATGTCGCGGGCCAGTGCGCGGGCGATGGAGAGCATTTGCTGCTCACCGCCGGACAGTGTTGTGCCTTCTTGGGTGCGCCGCTCGCCCAGACGGGGGAAGAGGTCATAGAGCCGGTCGATCGACCAGCCGACGGGCGGGGCGATTTGCGCAAGCTTCAGGTTCTCTTCCACGGTCAGGCCAGGGATGATGCGGCGGTCTTCGGGCACGAGGCCGAGTCCAGCTTGGCTGGCCTGATACGAAGACATGTTGTGCAGCGGCTGGTGGTCGAGCCAAATCTCGCCATGCGTCACTTGCGGTGAGCCGATCCGCGCGATGGCCCGCAGGGTTGAGGTTTTGCCCGCCCCGTTGCGGCCCAGAAGCGCGAGGATTTCGCCTTCGTGGACGTTAAAGGAAATGCCCTGCACGATGTAGCTTTCGCCGTAATAGGCGTGCATGTCCCAGACGGATAGGAAGGCCGGCGCAGTTTGCGCGTGACTAACGCCTTTGGAGAGGTCGGGTTTGACGTTCATGGTTCTGTCCCTTTTGTAAGGTAGGTGATGGGCAAATTGCCCATCCTACAGGGGATGAGAGGGTAGGGTGGGCAATCTGCCCACCTATGCTATGCAGCGGTCTGGGTTTCGCCCAAATACGCTTCGCGCACTTTGGGGTGGCCTTTGATGTTGTCCGGCGTGTCTTCGACAAGCGGGGTGCCTTGGGCCAGCACGGTGATCCGCTCGGCAAGGGAGAACACCACATGCATATCGTGTTCGATGATCGCGATGGTGATGTCGCGTTCGTCCTTGATCCGCTTGAGCAGGTCGATCGTGTTGTTGGTATCAGCCCGCGCCATGCCCGCCGTTGGCTCGTCAAGGAGCAGCAGCCGGGGGTTCTGCGACAAGCACATCGCGATTTCTAGGCGGCGCTTGTCGCCCCGTGACATGGAGGCGGCGTGCATATCCTTTTTGTCCGCGAGGTTCATGTCCTCAAGGTTGTGCATGGCTTGGTCCAACATGTCCTGCTGCTTCATCAGCCCCTGGATCGGGTTCAGCGAGAAGGCCCCGTCGCGTTTGGCGAAGCAGGGGATCATCATGTTCTCAAGCACGGTCAGCTCGCCGAAAATCTCCGGCGTCTGGAACACGCGGCTGATGCCCATCTGGCAAATCTCGTAAGGCTTGCGGCCCAGCACGGATTGGCCATCGAAGCTAACCGAACCGGTGTCGGGGATCAGCTTGCCGATCAGGCAGTTGAGCAGGGTGGATTTGCCTGCGCCGTTGGGGCCGATGATGGCGTGGACGGATTGCTCCGCCACGCTCAGGTTCACCTCGGACAACGCTTGCAGGCCGCCGAACCGTTTGCCCACGTTTTTGACTTCAAGAATTCCCATCTGTCTGTCTCCTTATTCCGCAGGCTCGGTGGAACCGGCCGGTTTGTTGTCGTCTGCCTTCTTCCGGCCGAACAGTTTCGCGATGCGCTGTCCGCCTTCCACAAGACCGCCGGGCAGGAAAATCACGACCAGCATGAAGATCAGGCCCAGTGTCAGGTGCCAGCCTTTGCCGATGAACGGGTAGACCAGCGTGACCAGCAAGTCTTCGATGCCGTCGGGCATGAAGGCGAACCATTGGTGCAGGATGTCTTTGTTGATCTTGGAGAGGATGTTTTCCATGTATTTGATCGCCCCTGCGCCCAGAACCGGGCCGATCAACGTGCCAGCTCCGCCCAGGATGGTCATCAGAACGACCTCACCAGAGGCAGTCCAGAACATCCGCTCAGGCCCCACCTGGGTGTCCATCGCAACCATCAGGCCACCGGCAAGACCGGCGTACATGCCAGAGATCACAAAGGCCGCCAGAGTATAGGGCTTGGCGTTGAGACCCGTGTAGTTCA
>CAZPXE010000325.1:0-4392 GCA_964590545.1 uncultured Rhodobacterales bacterium
AAAAAAATCTCATTTCTTTTTTGACGGCCCCATTTGAGCACGCGAACGGCCAAAAGCGGGTATTGGGCCCGCCTTAGAAATGCTGCGACTGCGTTCCTAATTGCAGACATTCGCTGCGAGTGCGGATTCAGTGGATCTGGACACGTCTTTTCGGTCAGGAGAATTACTGTTCAAACATCGGATTCGTGGGTAGCGTAGCCTAAAATTCGAAATTGATCTTGCGGTGAGAAACACATCACTTAAAGAACGGCTAGTGTGAGATTGTCGCGAATATAGGCTTAGGAATTTTCATGAAAGCGTTTGAATTCGACTATCATCTTATCAACTCTTACGAACGGTTTTCTCGGTCGTTCAGTTCAATTAGTTCTGACGATCTTCGGGCTGAGATCGATGCGCAATACGATGCCGGGCGCTTTTGGCCTGATGCTTTGCTTTCAATCAACCCTCGCTTCCTTTCAGGACCAACGGTGGACGATCTGGTCAACTCCGGTGATCTGGATGAAGGCACAAGACAGGTTTTTCGATTTGGAGAAACCCCGCTCCGCCTTCACCGCCATCAGGCTGAAGCAATTGCAAAGGCAAAGACTGGAAAAAGCTTTGTCGTGACCACTGGGACAGGTTCCGGAAAATCTCTTTGCTTTTTTGTACCCATCGTCGACGCGATCATTCGCGCGCTCAGAGCCGGCAAGCCGCGCAAGACCCGCGCGATAATCGTGTACCCAATGAACGCGCTTGCCAACAGCCAGCTCAAGGAAATTGACAAGTTCATCGGCCAATCTGGGCTGCCAGATGCTCTGAAGCCGATCGTCAAACGCTATACGGGTCAGGAGAGCCGCGAAGAACGCTTGAAGATCGCAGCCAACCCGCCAGACATTCTGCTGACCAACTACATGATGGCTGAGCTACTTCTTACCCGGCAGGATGAACTCGACTCCCAGGTTATCAACAACGCTTCCGGCCTAGAATTCATCATCCTTGACGAGCTTCATACGTACCGAGGCCGCCAAGGCGCCGACGTTGCCGTACTTGTTCGCAGGCTGCGCGATCGCTGCGCACCAGACAAGGCCCCGATCTGCATCGGCACATCCGCGACCATGGCATCTGAAGGCTCCGATGAAAGCAGAGCGCTGGCTGTGGCCAACGTGGCGACCCGCCTGTTCGGTTCGGATATCGGGCCGGACGCTGTCGTCGATGAGTCCCTGCAGCGTGCAACAGATGATTCCATTGATCTCGCTCAAGCCAACGCTGGCCTCGCAGCGATCCTGAACCAACCGTTGCCGGACAATTTGAGTGATGAAGTTTTAAAGCGGCATCCGTTGGCAGTTTGGGCGGAGCTTGCGCTCGGCCTTGATGACGGTTTGGAACTCAAGAGGAAAAAGCCAATCCCCTTCGAGGAGGCGGTCATGCGCCTCGCCGACGATAGCGGCGTTGAAGTAGGCCAATGCCGGACAGCGCTCGAAGCGTTCCTGACCCGCGTCAGTCTGCCCGAAAACGAACGTGGAGGACTAGGTGAAGTCGCGTTCCTCGCGTTCAAGTTACACAGGTTCATATCTGGAGCTGGCGAAGTTTTCACAACTTTGGCTTCGCGGCCACGGACTGTGCTCTTCGAAGGCCAGCTCGAGGATCCAGACTCCCCTGGCGACCGCCTTTACCCAACGCGTTTTTGCCGCAGCTGCGGGCACGAGTATCACGTGGTCAACAAGAGCGATAACGACGGTCAAATCAAGTTCTTGCCCCGGAACATCGATGACACGCCGCTGGAAGCAGATGAAGACGATGACGTCGCAGGATACCTTTGCCCGATCCCGGAAACTGATCCGGAGTTTGCTTTCAACGGTGATCTAGACAGTTACCCGGAGAGTTGGAGGGAAGAACGCAATGGCATTGAACGCCTTAGGTCTTACCGAAAAAAGCGTGCTCCAGTGTCCTATGTCGTCGGCTCGGATGGTCGACACGGCGCAGGAGGAAAGGATTTCTGGTTCATACCGGGAAAGTTTGCGTTTTGCCTATGCTGCCAAGATGAACCGAACCAAGGCATGCGGGAGCGAAGCAAGCTGGCTGGCCTGTCTGGCGAGGGGCGCAGTTCGGCAACGACCCTGCTGATTTCGAGTGCACTTGAATGGATGAACCATCCGGAAAGTGGCGTTCCAGAGACGAAGAGAAAGCTTCTTGGATTCACCGATAATCGCCAAGACGCGGCGCTACAGTCTGGAAACTTCAATGACTTTCTTTTCGTTAGCTTGCTGCGTGGAGCAATTCTCCGCGCGATTATTGCTGCCGGAGACGAAGGGCTCACCGAGGATGAATTTGGCCTGAGAATCGTCAAGGCTCTTGGTTTTACCTCCGCCAATAAAGACGCACGTGCCCACTGGATGGTCGATCCTTCCTCAGGTGCCGTTATTCGAGAAGACGCACAACGAGCGCTCGCAAAGGTTCTGGCGCACCGGGTCTGGACGGATCTTCGGCGCGGTTGGCGATATACCAATCCGAGCTTATTCGTCTTGAACCTGTTGGATGTTAAGTTCGTTGGCCTCAGAGACATTGCTTCGGACCGCGAACGCCTGATGACTGTGCTGCCAGAGATGGGCGAACTTGACGAGGAACAACGAGCCGAAGTGTTGAAAAGAGTCCTCGGCGCGATGCTGGAGGGTCTCGCGGTCAACACTGAAGCGCTGGACCTGACCGTTCTTGACGGTGTCGCTCAGAAATCGCGCTCTCTGCTGCGGTCGCCTTGGGCTATTGATGCGAAAGAAAATCCACGTGGGCGCTCATCCTTGCTTTTGCGGGCTCCTGGGAAGGGTGTCATCGGCCTACGTGAAGAGCAGACTCTTTTGCGTGCGGGCCACAACTCGCGCATCGCTCGATTGATCAACAAAAAGAGCGTCATCGGCACAAAACTCGGGAAAGAAGACTATCTCGAGTTCTTCTCGCGTCTTCTCGAGCTGCTTGCAGACGAAGGCGTGGTCGCCCCAGTCGAACTGGATGCGGATCTGGTCGGATGGCGGTTGACACCATCGGCTGTCAGGCTCGTTCCAGGCGCGGCTCTTTCGGATGAAGGCAAGCGTGGAAACCGCTATTTCCACGATCTGTACTCTTCCATCGCAAACGATCTTGCTTCCGGCCAGAGCGCATACTGGGGGTTGGAGGGCCGCGAACACACCGCGCAGGTATCCCAAAAGCAACGCGAGTGGCGGGAGTGGCGCTTCAGGTTCGAAGACGATGACCGCGCCAACCTCAGCACGTCAGAATATCGGGCCGAGATACGCGCTTCAGGTGAGTCCGACCAATTTCTGCCCGCATTGTTCTGCTCGCCTACCATGGAACTCGGCGTTGATATCTCGGCTCTGAACGCCGTCTATCTCCGCAACGTCCCACCGACTCCAGCAAATTATGCACAACGCGCTGGTCGCGCAGGACGCTCGGGTCAGGCGGCAGTGGTCGTAACTTACTGCGCATCCGGCTCACCACACGACCAGTATTTCTTTGATCGCCGCAACGATATGGTGGCAGGCGTTGTCCGCCCTCCAGCCTTGGACATTACCAACGAAGAATTGGTGCGCTCGCATCTGCATGCTGTTTGGCTCGCCGAGGCAAAACTGGCCCTTAAGCCAGATATTCCAGATATCCTTGATCTCACAGGAGCAGGCTATCCGCTCAAAGAGGAGGTTCTGTCCGTAATCTCAAAGTCTGATCTGGTCGCACGTGCCCGTTCTCCGATGAAGCGGGTGCTGGATCAGATCTTGGCGGCGGACGAAGGTTCAGCACCAGTTTGGATGGGCGAATCTGAAGAATTTGTACTTCATGTCGCAATGAACGCGCCGAAGGAGTTCGATCGCGCGTTCGATCGCTGGCGCGAACTTTACAACTCTGCGCGCACGCAACTCGCAGAGGCTAACGCGCGATCCGAAATCACGGGGCTGTCCGGCTCCGACCGTCGCAAGATCAAGGCTGCGCAAATGCAGGCGAGCGACCAGTTGGCGATCCTTGAACAGGGCAAAGCGTCAAACGGCTCGGACTTTTACTCCTACCGATACTTGGCCACAGAAGGTTTTCTTCCGGGGTATAACTTTCCGCGTCTGCCACTTTATGCATTTGTGCCAGGGGAAGGGAAAAGCGGCTCGTTTCTGTCGCGCGCACGCTTCTTGGCGATCTCCGAATTCGGACCTCGGAGCCTCATCTACCATGAGGGCCGCGCATACCGTGTCATGAAAGCCAAGCTTCCCCCCGAAGCGCGCGAAGGCGACGGGTCGGAACTGGCTACGAAAGACATCTACATCTGCCCGAACTGCGGCGCATGTCATGAAGGCGAGGTCGAACGCTGCCACGGCTGTGACACTCACATGGCTGGAGAAGTGCCAGTCAAACGCACGCTTCGTATCGACAATGTCGAGG
>CAZPXE010000326.1:0-4389 GCA_964590545.1 uncultured Rhodobacterales bacterium
CAAGCGGGCCGTCGAAGTTGGTGATGTGTGACGAAGTTGCTTGGGAATTTCTGACTCTATCGATGGCAAGTTGGAACGCATTGTGGAGCGCAACTCTTGCCGGTTTTTGGCTCATTGCATGTGTTCAAGAGCTGCGTCGCCGCCGCACACAAGCACTGGTGTCGGCATCTTAGCATGCATGTTGGGGTCGACTCCGGCTGAGTGCAGAATAGGGCGGTAAGGAATTTTCTCCCCTCGGAAAAGCCGGATAGCGGCTCTTCGCTGCACTACGCATGAACTGGTATGCTGCGGGACAAAACCGTCGTTGGATTTTCGCACTTCGCTGACGCAGCATTGGTTTGCATCTGCGGCAGAGTCAACGGCGCACAGCAGCCGATTTCCTCGAAGCAGTTATTGCTGAGATGTCTTTTGGAGACTCTCCCAGATCGTACTTTCGCCGCAAGATGCCTGGGCACGAATGACGCGGACAAAGTCTTTTTTCGCTGCGTCTGCGACAATGTCTGCTGTTCAAACGCGATCAATATCGAGACATAACCTGCAAGCCACGGTTTTTCTAAGTTCAACGAGGCTCGAACAGTGTTTCAACGATTGGACAGTCAGGCACATCACCCTGACTGCATTTGGACGCCATCCCCGCTAGCGCTTCCTCAAGTTTCTTCAGTCCCACAATCTTTTCACGAACGGATGCCAAGTGTTCAATCGCCAATCCGTGCACTTCGCCGCAGGTGAAGTCTTGTCTATCTACCATTTCCAGAAGGTCTCGGATTTCATCGATGCTGAAGCCAAATTCGCGGGATGTCTTGATGAAGGAAAGACGTTTGAGCTGATCGTGATTGTACTGCCGGTTCCCGCCTGCGGTACGATCCGGCTTTGGCATTAGGTCGATCCGTTCGTAGTAGCGAATTGTCTCGATATTCACGCCTGTATGCGTGGACATTGCGCCAATTGGGTAGCCTCGCGAATTCGTGATGTCCGGCATGATAAAGCCCCTTGCTTCTGTAGTTACTACAGAGACTACAAGTGAGTCGAAGATTGAACAAGGTTGGGCAGACTTGATGACCACGCAGACTGACACATTGATGAAAGAACCCGATGATTTGGGGACAAAGGCAGCAACGGCTGGTGGGGTGCTGGGCGCGCTTGCCATGACGTCTTGCTGCATCCTACCGCTAGTGCTGTTCAGCCTCGGCATCACAGGCGCGTGGATTGGTCGGCTCGGGGCGATGTACCAATACAAATGGTTCTTTTTCGCATTCGCCGGTGCGTCGCTCGCATACGGGTTCTGGAAGGTCTACCAGCCAGCAGGAAAATCCTGCGAAGATGGCGCTGCCTGTGCGCTTCCGGAGAATCAACGGATCATGAAAGTCGCGCTTTGGTCTTCTGCGACGCTCATTCTGGCAGCCATCCTGTTTCCCTACTTCTCGCCGTATCTCATCGGCTACTGATGAAAGGACGTACTATGAAATCTATCACTTATGCCGCAGGACTTCTGCTTCTCACGCCATTGGCAGCCTTGGCGGACCCACAAGAGGCACGCATCGAAGTCTCCGGCTTGTTCTGCCCGTCCTGCTCATACATAGCGGGTGAATCGCTCGCAAAAGCTGAGAGCGCCGAAGTGATCGAATACATTCCCGGCGAAACAGGTGACACGGCAACTTATGTTGTGACATATGATGATTCCGTCACCACGCTGGCCGAGATCATCGCCGGTCCCGTGGGCAACGGATATCAAGCCACACCAGTATCCGACGACAGCAGTTCCTGAGTTCAGGTGTGAAGGATAGTTCCACAGGTGGCTTTCTCGCCTTTCTGATCGCCGCTCCTGTTGTAGTGATCTGTTGTGGCGCAAAAGCGGCGTTCTTTGGAGTGACCCTTTTTGGCACCGCTGGCATCCTGGCAGGGATCAATGTCTGGGCCGTCGCCCTCATGGCGTTACTCGGTGGCATTGCGATACTGGCGGGGCGTGGAATCGCACAGAGCCGCGCAAAAGAAGACCAACTCAAAGGATCAGAGACAAGTGAATGATAGACTTCTGAAACTGGGCATCATTGGCACCATCATTGCCGCTCTTTGCTGTTTCACACCCGTCCTCGTCGTGCTGTTCGGGGCTGTTGGTTTGTCCGCAGTTGTTGGCTACCTCGACTACGTTCTGCTGCCCGCTCTGGCGGTATTTGTTGGCATAACGATTTATGCACTTTGGCGCAAAAATCGCCCTTCAACCGATTAGAAATACAAAGGAACATCAAAATGATGATGGATTGCTTTTCTGCAATGACTGGCTTTGGAAATGGTGGATCATTCACATTAGTTGTGGCGCTTCTTGCGGCAGGCACAACATATTTTTTCATGAAACAACCGACTTCCAGAAGTGAGAAGTACGAATCATGAATGATTGTTGCGAACCTGAAGACGGAAAATTTGATGTTGCCGTAATCGGCGCTGGCTCTGCCGGTTTTTCCGCAGCAATTACCGCTGCCGAGGAAGGCGCGCGCGTGGTTCTGATCGGACACGGGACAGTTGGCGGGACCTGTGTCAACGTCGGATGCGTGCCGTCCAAAGCAATGATCCGCGCCGTAGAGACATTGCATGCAGCAACAGGGGCAGAGCGCTTTGACGGCATCGAAGCCGCTGGTCAAATTACCGACTGGAAGGCCTTGGTGGCCCAAAAGCAGGCCCTTGTGGATGATCTTCGGGCGGCAAAATACACGGATGTCCTGCCGAGCTACGATAGCGTTAGCTATATGGAAGGTCAGGCGCGCTTCACTGAAGACGGGTCGCTGCAAGTCGGTTCTCGCACCATACACGCACCAAAGGTGATTGTGGCCACTGGCTCATCGCCCCATGTTCCCGACATTCCGGGGCTGGACGGGATCGATTGGTTGGACAGCACGTCTGCCTTGGAGCAAGAGCAGCTTCCCAAATCAATGATGGTGATGGGCGGCGGCTATATCGGTGTGGAAATCGCCCAGATATTTGCACGCGCAGGCGTTGAAGTTACAATTGTGACCCGTCGCGGTTTGCTGCCCGAGGCAGAGCCCGAGGTCAGCGAGGCCCTTACCAGCGCCTTTGCGAAGGAAGGCATCAAAGTACTGCAGGGCCTGTCCTACGAACGGGTGGATGCATCTGGGGGCGGCGTCACACTGCATGCGACCCAGAATGGGGTTGCGGTGACGATCGAGGCAGAAAAGCTTTTATTGGCGACAGGGCGCGTTCCGAACACCGCGTCCCTTTCACTCGACGTCGCGGGGATCGAGATGGATACGCGGGGCGGGATCATCATTGATCCACAGATGCGTAGCACACGGGAAGGCGTTTATGCGACAGGTGATGTCACTGGCAAGGATCAGTTCGTCTATATGGCGGCGTATGGAGCGAAGCTTGCGGCCAAGAACGCCATGAACGGTAATTCTCTTGCCTATGACAACAGCGTCATGCCTGCGGTTGTGTTCTCTGATCCGCAAGTGGCGAGTGTCGGATTAACAGAAGCGCAAGCCAATGCCGCTGGCCATGACGTCGTTACGTCTGTTCTTGGTCTGGAACATGTCCCCCGTGCGCTGGCCGCCCGCGACACACGCGGTCTTATCAAACTGGTTGCAGATAAGCAGAGCAAGAAGCTTCTGGGCGCTCACATCATCGCCCCAGAGGGCGCGGATAGCATTCAGACGGCCGCGATGGCGCTCAAGATGGGCATGACCTACGACGATCTGGGCGCAATGATCTTCCCATACCTTACAACTGTAGAAGGGTTGAAATTGGCTGCCCAAACATTTGAAAAGGATGTCGCCAAGCTTTCTTGCTGCGCAGGTTAATGAACGCTGCGCAGAGAAGCCAGAATACTAATTGTTACCGATCCGGTAGCAGATGAGGCGCTGTCCGCTCGCCGAATACGATTTCTCGGCCATCCGGAGCCATAGCTACAATTTCTCGGCAACCATATGGCTTGTCGGTGATCGGGCCTTTCAGCTTTGCGCCTCGGCGCTCGAATTCATCATGAAGTGCTTCTATATTTTCTACCCAAAAATAGGCCGCCCACCCATGTTTTCGGAATCCAAATGTCCGTTGGCAAGCAAGCATAATTGTCTGACCATCTCTGTCCAAAGTCACAAATTTTGGACCAGACCCAATCTCCGTACCAAGCTCAAATCCGAGCCGCTCAACAAAAAAGTCCCGCATCGGTCTAACTGTGCGGCTGTTCACCTGTAGCACTGCTGCGGTTCGTTGGAAGCAAGAGGAGGCGATTTCTTCTGTGTTCATCTCACGACTACTGCCAAAACCAACTACCAATACCAGTCAGTCAAGAGACTGACTTTGCAGGTTGCTAACACCCTGTTTCCGCAACTGTAATTTTGGTCATCGATATCAGTGCTCCCTCTTACAAAGTTCATGATC
>CAZPXE010000327.1:0-513 GCA_964590545.1 uncultured Rhodobacterales bacterium
CCGCACCCCGTGAAGGGCCAAGGCATCTATTGTTATGTCACGTTGATGAATGGCGACGCGCCAAGCGAGGAGTTGCGCAAAGAGTTACGCATGTGGGTTCGCAATGAGATTGGACCCATCGCCTCGCCCGACCTGATTCAATGGGCGCCGGGCCTGCCGAAAACCCGGTCGGGCAAGATCATGCGCCGGATTTTGCGCAAGATTGCCGAGGATGATTATGGCGCACTGGGCGACACCTCGACTTTGGCGGACCCTTCGGTGGTGGATGAGCTGATCGAGAACCGCATGAACCGCACCGCAGAGGCGGAAAGTTAGGCTTCAGAGCTGGAGACGCGCCTGCGCAGCACATCTCCATACTGTGCGCAACAAAAACACGTCTTGTGTGACGTGCCATAGCAACCAGTTTTCCCGGCAGGTGGCAAACATGACGTCCGCCGGATGTTCACGACCACCCAGAGCGGGCCCGCTCGCGAAGGGAAATTTGCAAAATGGCTGTTTGAGTTAGGCTGGCGC
>CAZPXE010000327.1:523-4383 GCA_964590545.1 uncultured Rhodobacterales bacterium
CGTGGCATAGCAACCAGTTTTCCCGGCAGGTGGCACACATTACGTCCGCTGGATGTTCACAAGGCCGCCCCGAGTTGGCCACTCGCGAAGGGAAATTTGCAAAATGGCCGTTTGAGTTAGGCTGGCGCGGTCCCTCCATTTCCGCGTCGGTCTGTCCGGCCTCATCCGCATTTCAGGTGCGGTGAGGTCGGACGTCAAAACGCTCACCGCTTTGGCCGAAAAACCTGCCTCCCAACAAAAAAGGCCCAGCGCAAAGAGCTGGGCCTTTTCCTGTTGCGTACAACCCCGAACCTCTGGCCCGGGGTCATGGGTGATTACTTCAGCGCCGCATCAGTGATCGCATGGGTCCACGCGCCTTCCGGCTGCGCGGTGATCACCGGATCAGAACCGCCAGCGAGCAGCGTGTCCACTGTGCGTTGGAAATCCGCCGGATCAAGCGCGCCGTCGGACCCTGCGGTCAGCTTGGCGATCTCGTTCATCATGCGGACTTGCGCCTCTTCGCCCTGCGCGCCGGTCTCGTCATTGTCGAGCACGATGCCTGCGGCTTCTTCCACATTGCCTTCCGCGTATTTCCAGCCTTTCATCGACGCGCGCACGAAGCGGACCATTTTGTCGACGAAGACCGGATCTTCGAGGTTCGCTTCCAGAGCATAGATGCCGTCTTCGAGCGTGGCGACGCCCTGTTCTTCGTATTTGAACGTGACGAGTTCATCCGGAGAGACGCCCGCGTCGATCACCTGACCATATTCGTTATAGGTCATGGTCGAGATGCAGTCCGCTTCGCGGTTCAGCAAAGGATCGACGTTGAAGCCTTGCTTGAGCACTGTCACGCCGTCGTCACCGCCATCTGTGCCGATGCCCGCTTGGCTCATCCACGACAAGAACGGGTATTCATTGCCGAAGAACCACACGCCGATGGTTTTGCCTTTGAAATCCGCGACCGAAGTGATCCCGGTATCTTTCCAGCAAGTCAGCATAAGGCCCGAGGTTTTGAAGGGCTGGGCGATGTTCACCACCGGAAGGCCCTTTTCACGCGCCGCCAGAGCGGACGGCATCCAGTTCAGCATCACATCCGCGCCGCCGCCCGCAAGCACTTGCGGCGGGGCGATGTCCGGCCCGCCGGGCAGGATCGTGACGTTCAGGCCTTCTTCTTCGTAAAAGCCCTTGTCGAGCGCTACATAGTAGCCCGCGAATTGCGATTGCGTGACCCATTGCAGTTGCAGCGTCACGGAATTGGCATGGCCATCGGCCTGTGCAGCCATTGCCCCGATTGTTCCAAGCGCCAGCGCGCCTGCCATCAGTGTTTTGTTCATTGTTAACTCCCCTTTCAGTGGTTGGTTTTGCAGTTCATCTTTGGGACGGGTGCCAGAAGGTCACCCTGCGTTCGATCCAGACCATCAGCCCGTAAAAGGCCGACCCGGCTAGTGCAGCGACGATAATCTCGGCCCAGACCATGTCCAGTGCAAGCTGGCCGACGGAGGTAGAGATGCGAAAGCCCATACCGACGGTTGGCGAGCCGAAAAATTCGGCAACAATCGCGCCGATTAACGCGAGGGTTGTGGAGATTTTCAACCCGTTGAAAATAAAGGGCATCGCGGCTGGCAGGCGCAATTTCAGCAGCGTTGGCCAGTTCCCCGCGCCATAGGTGCGCATCAGGTCGCGCTGCATCGCGCTCGTATCTTTCAGACCCGCGACGGTGTTTACAAGGATCGGGAAGAACACCATCACAGCGACCACCGCCGATTTTGAATGCCAGTCGCTCCCCAGCCATTTGACGAAGATCGGCGCGGTCCCGACGATAGGCAGCGCGGCCATGAACGCCCCCACCGGGAGGATGCCGCGCGTCAGGAAGGACGAGCGGTCGGCCAGCAGCGCCACGGCGAAAGCCCCCGCCGCGCCGAAGATATACCCCGTCAAAGCGCCTTTCAGGATCGTCTGTTCGAAATCCGCCCAGAGCAGCGGCAGGCTTTGCGCAAACCGCGCAGCGATCATGGTGGGCGGTGGCAGGATAATGGGGGAGATTTCAAACCCGCGCACCAGAACCTCCCAGATCAGGATCAATGTCAGGCCGAAGATTGCCGGGATCGCGAGTGATATTGCGGGTGCGTCTGCCCCTTCCGCATGGGCAAGGCGGGTGTTGAGGAACCAGCCCCCTGCCCAGATCAGCCCTGCCAGAACCAGCGTCATCATGCGGCTTTCATCCCCATTTGGCGCAGGGTCTGCCGTTCAATCAGTGCAATGACCGCCACCAGCGCTGCGGCCGTGATCGCCGCCGCGAACAGCGCCGCCCATGTCACAATCGGCTGGCCGTATTGATCGCCCACCAGCATCCGCGCGCCAAAGCCCGCGCGCGCTCCGGTTGGCAGCTCGCCAACAATCGCTCCGACCAGCGAAGCGGAGATGCCGATTTTCAGCGAGGCAAAGAGGTAAGGCATGGAGGCCGGGAGGCGCAGCTTCCAGAAACCTTGGTTGTTCGTCGCGTTATAGGTCCGCAACAGATCAAGCTGCATATAGTCCGGGCTGCGCAGCCCTTTGACCATACCGACCACGACCGGGAAGAAGCTGAGATAGGCCGAAATGATCGACTTCGGCAGCAGCCCCTGAATGCCAATCGAGCCCAGCACCACAATCACCATCGGTGCCAGCGCCAGAATGGGGATCGTCTGCGAGATGATGGCCCACGGCATCACCGACTTATCCATCGTCCGGTTATACACAATCCCCACCGCCAGCAGGATGCCCGCCCCGGTGCCAAGCGCGAAGCCCAGCAGTGTGGCCGAAAGCGTGACCCAGCCGTGATAGACAAGGCTGCGTTTGGAGGTGATTTTCTTGTCCAACACCGTGTCATAAAGCTCCACCGCCACCTGATGCGGGCTGGGCAGGTTGGGGCGTTTTTGAGTGTAGGTCAGTGGGATTATGCCTGGGTTCCGCGCGATGATGGTCAACGCGGACAGGTCTTTGCGCTCGCGCGGCGCATCGGGCGTAATCTCCATTCCACCGCGCTGCGCTTGATCAGCAGTCAGATGTGCGTTCATCGGCACCACGGAAAGCGTCCAGATGCCAAGGATCACGGCGATGACCGTGAGGACGGGGATCAAACGATCAAGCATCCTTGCCCTCCCGCCACAGGCGATAGGCGCGCCAGAACTGTATCGCTGCGATCCCCCCCCAGCCCACCGCAAAGTAGGTCGACCCGCCGTCAAGCCAGAGCGCTGTTAAGAATAGCGACGACACGGCAAACACAAGTTCAGAGCGGAAGGTTAATTGCCCGGACTTCGCGCAGCTCTCAGCCTCTTTGCGATTGGCTTCTTGCACAAAGCGATATGCGGCGTCGCTCCGGTCCATTCTATGCGCCCCCTCCGCGATGCCACTCCATACGGATTTCGTCGATGCCGTCCTCGCCCAGCCAGCGCTCGCCCGTTTTGTCGAAGCCTTCCCGTTCGTAGAACCTGTGGGCGCGGGTATTGGGGGTGTGGGTGTTCAGTCGCAGGTAAGTGTGGCCCTGTTTGATATGGTCCATCAAAGCGCGGCCCGCCCCCTGCCCCCGCGCGGCGACATAGATCGCATTGATGTGGCTCTCTTCTGGGGAGAAGGACAGATAGCCCTGCACCGGATCGCCGATCACATACGCCTCGCGTGTTGGCAGGCCTTCGCTCAGGGCCGTTTCCAGAAACTCCAGCGTCGGCACCTTGGGCATCCAGTCCAAACCGCTGAGCCAGCCATGCACGATGGCGGCGCAGGCGGGGCCGTCTGAGGCCACCGCGCGGCGGATGGGCAAGTCAGTCATCGATATGCCCCGCGCGCAGCCCGTCACGGACGCGGTTGGCGATGTCGATGAATTCCGGCGTGTCGCGGATATC
>CAZPXE010000328.1:0-1211 GCA_964590545.1 uncultured Rhodobacterales bacterium
TCCTGCTGACCCAGTTCAATAGCTTCTGGCAGGCCTTTGTGGTGATGTCGGCAATCATCTTTTCTGTTGCGGGTGTTCTGATTGGCCTGATGGTCACGGGCCGCCCCTTTGGCGTTGTCATGGGCGGGATTGGTGTGATCGCTTTGGCAGGCATCGTGGTGAACAACAACATCGTGTTGATCGACACCTATCAAGAATACGCTAAATTTATGCCCCGTTTGAAAGCAATTGTGCGCACAACAGAGGATCGCATTCGTCCTGTTTTGCTCACAACAATCACAACTATGGCGGGGCTTACGCCGATGATGTTCGGCCTCTCGCTCGATTTCGGCGCGGGCGGCTACACGGTCGAAAGCCCGACGGCGCTGTGGTGGATGCAACTGGCAACTGCGGTTGTCTGGGGTCTTGGCGTGGCAACGGTTCTAACGCTGGTCTTCACCCCGTCGATGCTGGCCATGCGCGTCTGGGCCACGACTTATGCGCTGTGGGCGGCGCAGCTTCTGGCGAAACTCTCGCTGGGCCGTGCCTCTAACGCCGCGCGCGATTGGTCGCTGGAGCGGGAAGCCAAGCGGATGAAGCAAGGTGAGATCGTCTGGGAGATCGAAGACGACACCTTGGCCAACATACCGACCCGCGAAATGCCTCTGCGCGCCGCCGAGTAAACCCCGCGCGTAAACAGGGCGCGCGCACCCCTCACGAAACCGCAAGGCGGAGGAGTTACAACCTGCCTTGCATATGCATTTCGGGCCCCTGCCCCAAACCCTGCGCCCTTCGGTTACAGCGCCTCGCGCTGACCGGGATCAAACGATCAAACGGCGCAGGCGGCGGGCGGGGCTCATACAGGTAAGATGACTTTCGGTGTTGCAACCCGATCCGGTCTTGTCACCCCAAGACCACCATCGCTTCAAAACTGCGCGCGCAGCCCTGTCTGTTGCCAAACCCCATAGGTCAAACCTTCCAAGGTTTGACCCGCAGCAAAACTTGAAGTTTTGCGGACATAGAGCAAGGAGTGTTATCCAACCTGGCAAAGCTTAAAGCTTTGCTGGCCACTTGGCCTGCCCGCGCACCGTCAAACCTTGCAAGGTTTGAGGTTTTTCCCTGTCAGCATGTCGAAAAGCTGAAAACCGCATTCCGCTTTTCAGCGACATGCTCTTTTAACGTCAGCATGTCGGAAAGCTGAAAACCGCGTTCCACTTTTCAGCGACATGCTT
>CAZPXE010000328.1:1311-4337 GCA_964590545.1 uncultured Rhodobacterales bacterium
GTCAGCATGTCGGAAAGCTGAAAACCGCGTTCCACTTTTCAGCGACATGCTTCCTTAGGCATCTTCCGCCTGCTGAAGATGCCAAAGCTGCGCATAGCGACCCTCGCGCGCCAGCAATTCATCATGGGTGCCGCTTTCAATCACCGCGCCCTGCTCCAGCACCACAATCTGATCCGCTTCTGCAACGGTCGATAGCCGATGCGCAATGGTCAGCACGGTCCGCCCTTCGGAGGCCACGCTCAACGCGTGTTTGATCTCCTGCTCGGTATCCGTATCCAGCGCCGAGGTCGCCTCATCCAGCAGCAGCACCGGCGGGTTCTTCAGCAACGTGCGGGCAATGCCCACCCTCTGCTTCTCACCACCTGACAGTTTCAGCCCGCGCTCGCCCACAGTGGTCTCATAACCATCCGGCAGGCTTTCGATAAAGTCGTGAATTTGCGCGGCCTTCGCGGCGTCAATGATATCCTGATGGCTGGCCTCATCCCGGCCATAGGCAATGTTGTAGCGGATCGTGTCGTTGAACAGCACCGTGTCCTGCGGCACCACCCCGATCTGCGCGTGGAGCGAGACCTGACTGACATCGCGCACATCCTGCCCGTCGATCTTCAGCGCTCCGCTTTGCACATCATAGAAGCGGAACAGAAGCCGCCCGATGGTGGATTTACCGGAGCCGGTGGAGCCCACAATCGCCACAGTCTGCCCCGGCTCAGCCACCAGCGACACACCCTTCAAAATCACCCGCTCCGGGTCATAACCGAACACCACATCATCCAACTCGACCCGCCCGCCGCTGACGTGCAAGGCAGGCGCGTTTGGCTTGTCGACCACCTCGGCGGGCTGCTCCAGCAGGTCAAACATCTCCCCCATATCGACCAACGCCTGCCGGATCTCGCGATAAACGGTTCCAAGGAAGTTCAGCGGCAGGGTGATCTGGATCATATAGGCGTTCACCATCACAAAATCGCCCACGCTCAGCGCGCCATTTTGCACACCGATCGCCGCGAGGACCATGACGCTGATCAGTCCGGCCGTGATCAGGAATGACTGCCCGGCATTGAGCACCGCGAGGCTATAGGAAGTCTTGAGCGAGGCCGCCTCATATTTCTCCATCGCGCCATCATAGCGCTTTGCCTCGCGTGCTTCAGCGTTGAAGTACTTGACGGTTTCGTAATTCAGCAGGCTGTCGATGGCCTTTTGGTTGGCATCGGTGTCCTGATTGTTCATCTCGCGCCGTTGCTTCACGCGCCATTCGGTCACCTGAAAGGTGAACCAGACGTAAAGGCCAATGGTAACGACCAGCACCGCCACATAGGTCCAGTCAAACAGCACCAGAAAGATCACCAGAACCATCAACAATTCCAGGATCAGCGGCCCGATAGAGAACAGTAAGAACCGCAGCAAGAACTCAACGCCCTTCACCCCACGCTCGATAATCCGGCTCAACCCGCCGGTCTTACGCGTGATGTGGTAGCGCATGGACAGGCGGTGGATGTGCTGGAACGTCTCAAGCGCCAGCATCCGCAGCGCGCGCTGCCCGACCTTGGCGAAGATCACATCGCGCAATTGCTGGAAACCGACGGTCATTAGCCGCGCCATGCCGTAAGCCACGGTCAACCCCACAGCGCCAAGCGCCAGCATCGGCACACCGTCTTCGGCCAGCGCATCGACCGCGCCCTTATAAAGCATCGGCGAGCCGACGGTGACCAGCTTGGCCGCGAGCAGCATCAACAGCGCGAGAACAACCCGCACCTTCGCGTCGGGCCGCTCCTTTGGCCACAAATAGGGTGTAACCTTGCGGATCGTGCGCAGGCCCGAGCGGCGCTCGGCGTCAGAGGTTGCCCCAGAAGCGTCTTTCGGCGCGTCAGTCGCGGAAGAAGTTGTATCGGCTGGCATGAGCATCCTTTGGCTGGCCAGCCTTACCTAATCCTGCTCCATAGGATTGACCAGTGCCGAGCCGCGCCAAACCCCGCACAACGCCTTCTTCTTCACTTAAAGCGTTTCGAGAAATGGCTCAGACACACGTATCGCGAATGTCCCCAAGAGCGCGAAGCGCGGCAAGGTATTTGCGATTCAACGTATTCTCGAAACGCAATAGCAAGGTAAACCCCGCAGGTCTGAAGGCAGCGCCTTCCCAAAAACCGCGCCTATTCCGGCAGCTCAAACACTTGACCGGGATAGATTAAATCCGGATCGCGGATCGCATCCTTGTTCGCTTCGAACACCTGCACATAAAGCAGCCCGTCGCCATAACGCTCTCGCGCAATCGCCCAAAGGGTCGCGCCTGCCTGCACGGTGATGGCCTTTACAGGCGCATCCGCTTCCGCTTCCGTTGCGGCTGCCAACACTTCGGGGGCTTCGCGTTTGAACGGGGTTTCGACGCGGCTGGTGACTTTGCCGTCTTGGGCCACCTCGTCGATGCGCAGGGTGTAAATGCCACTTTGCACTTCCGGCACATCCCCGCGCCAGCCGCCCGTTTCATCCACGGATAAGGCCGCAACGGGGCGGTTATCAAGATAAACCCGGACCTCGCGCGTGTCGCTTTGTGCACGGCCCGACAGTTGCACCTCACCGGCCGCCGAATAGCTGATGCTGTCGAGCGCGATCTGGCTCATCACATCGGGGGTCGGTGCGAGCGGTTGCACCACGTCAACCCCATCAGGACCCGAGCGCAGGATCGCGATTTGGCTGGGCGCATCCTCTGGGTCGGCTTGCACAGGCAGCGGGGCCTCGCGGCCTTCAATCACCGGCGCATCCGTATTTTGTGATACAGGCGCGGCGGCACTGGCGGGCAAGTTCGGCGCAGCGCTGACACCGCGCAAATCCGATTGCACCTGCGGAGCGACATCGGACAGGGCCGCAACATCCTCTTGCGGCGTGGGTGCTGGCGCGGCTGGCGTGTCGACCTCTGCTTGCACGGTCTGAGCAACAGGCGCGTCCGGTACAGCGCTCGGCACTTGCGGGGCAGTGTCTTCGAGGGCAGCAACCTCAGCCACAGGCTCCTCGACCGGGGCCTGTTCTTGCAATGC
>CAZPXE010000329.1:0-4335 GCA_964590545.1 uncultured Rhodobacterales bacterium
CCAGCAGCGGCGAAGCCTTGCACCGTGCGCAGCAGATCAGACGCACCAGTGCCGCAATTCGCACCAAAGGCAATCGGCGGGTTGGGCAGATCATCCACCAATCGCGCCATATCGGTGCTGGTCACGCCCATCATAGTGCGCCCGGCGGTGTCGAAACTCATCGTGCCGCACCAGTCGATGCCCGCAAGCGCGAAGCCTTCGGCGGCGGCGCGGAACTCTTCCGGCGCGGAGATCGTCTCAAGCCAAGCCACGTCTGCGCCGCCCTCTTTCAGGCCATCGGCGGTCTCATGAAATATCTCCACCGCGACGGCGTGGGAGAAGGTGCCGACCGGTTCCATAATCTCGCCCGTGGGGCCGACGGAGCCTGCGACGACCACTTTGCGGTCTGACTTATCGGCCAGCTCGCGGCCGAGTTCAGCGGCGATGCGCGACAGGCGGTGCGCGTCTTTGGCCGCGTCATGCAGTTTCAGCCGCGCGGCGTTCGCGCCGAACGAATTGGTCAGGAACAGGTCCGAGCCCGCATCAATCGCGCCGCGATAAAGGGTGCGGATCTTCTCGGGGTGTTGCTCATTCCATAGCTCTGGCGCATCGCCGGACATAAGACCTGCGTTGAACAGGTTCGTCCCGGTCGCCCCATCAGCGAGCAGCACGCCCTTTTCGGTGAGCAATCTGGTCAAAGGATTGGACATGCGGACTCCTTACGTCTGCCCGGCATGGTCAGCCATGCGGATGGTGGCCAAGTGTCATGCAACATTAGATGAATCAACTTCATAATCTTCATCTTGTTTATGATCTGGATTCATGTTGCCGCGGAGAGTTGCTGGATCAGGATCGGGCAAAGCGACGGGCCAGCGCACTTCCCGTGCGATGTCTGCAAGGCAGATCGCAAGTGCAAAGCGCGAGGGCGACGCGGCATAAAGCGGTTGCCAGCGCGGGGCGAAGGCAGATTTAAATTGGCGCAGGCCCGGTGCACCGGACACGTCCGAGATTTTGAAGGTCAACCAGCGCCAAAATGCGCTGCTGGGGTCGGGGCATGCGATCACGGCAGAGAGGCTGAGATGCGATGCACCTGCGGTTTGCGCATTCTCAATCCCGACATGCACCAGCGCGTGCATCGTGCCGTCCGGGATTCCGCCTGCGTGGCGCATGACATCAAGCGCCCACTCCCGCCCGCTCACGTGGAAGCTGACGAAGCCGACGGGGGTGCCGTCGACCTCGGCCAGCATAACCGCTTGCGGTCGCACGTAATCGGGGCTGAACCTGCCCATGGTGCCGCCACGCGCTTTGCCATGATCGCTGACCCATTGACTGTTGATGTCTGCCAGTGCGGGCAGGTCATCCGGGCCAGCGCGCCGGATTGTGACGCGGGATTTCTGAGCTTTGCGCAGCTTGCGGCGCAAGCGGGCGCGGGTGGGTGTGTTCAGTGTATAGCTCGCCAGATCGATCATCGCATCATCGGCCAGATGCAAATGTGCCCAGCCCGCTGCCCGCGCCTGCAGGGCTGTCCGCGGCGAGCATTTATACAGGCAAGCCAAGCGGTTGCCTTCCGCCGCGCGCGCGGACAGGCGCTTTAGAAAGCCCGGGCTGCGCATCCGCTCAAACGGATCAAACATAGCAACCAGCGCTTGCCCGGTCTGCCAGATGGCGTAATGAACGGGGCCAATCCGCTCCACCGCGCCGCCGGTTTGGGTGATCACCGCGGTTTCGGCACGGTACGCGCCAGAGACATGGGGCGGTGGTGGGTCTTGCCAAAGGGCAAAACCCCGGCGCGGCAAAAGCAGAGCCAGCGTGGCGAGCAAGGCGGGTAGGGCGAAGTAGACCAGACGGAAGCCAAAAATCGCGACAATAGCTGCCGCGGGTTCCAGTGCAGCCGGTGTGCCGGTCGCGGTAAAGGCAAGCATTGTCACTTCAAACGGGCCAACACCGCCCGGTGTGCCGGAAAAAAGCCCCGCCGCAAGAGAGACACAAAAGACCGGCAGTAACGCCCAGAACGGTGGCGCAAGCTCGGGCGGGAGAAGCGCATAGAACGCTGCCGCAGCGGCAATCACATCGAGACACGCCCATCCGGCCGCCGCGCTCATCGCACGCAAGGAGGGCAATTCGAGCACATGGTTTTGCCAGCGAAAACGAGGCCGCAACACTGCACCGCAGGCTAGTAAAAGCAATACAACCAATGTCCCCAATGCTGGCCAAAACAGCCCGTCTGGCACTGGCAGAAAAAGACAAAGCAAGGCGGCAATCGTTGACAGCGCCGCCATGAACATAAGTGATACGAAAGCTGTGATTTGTGCCGCGACCCCGGCGCCAAATCCGCCAAGGCCCCTCCAACGGACCAGCGTCGCGACAACCAGTCCGAAACCTGTGGTCTGAGAAATTGCGATGGCCGTCATCCCTGTGCGCCGGGCAGTCGAAGGCTCGAGCCCTGTGCCAAGCTGGCGATGGGCCAGCACGTCATATTGGCTGACAGCCCAGAAACTAGCCACGGTAGCGATCCCTGACAGCGCCCATTGTAGTGCGGTGATTGACTGCCAATAGGTGACCATGTCGGCCATATCCAGCACTGCGATCTTCGGCCATAGCAAAGCTGCGCAGATGCCAAACACCGCAAAAGGAAGGAGTTTCTGAATGATGCTGCGCACTGTTAAAAACGGCCCCAAGCCCAAAACCACGCTGCAAAGCTAGCGCTCAGGCATGATCAGGCCGTTAATACAAAACGCGAACGCACCGGGTTTTCGGCCCGGTGCGCTCACTCTTTAGCTAGAATTTAAAGCGATTTAACGCTTGCGATGCGAAGGTTATACTTCGTTCATGATCTGGCTTTTGGCTTCGGCCATCAGCTCTTTCATCTTGGCGCGGATCGTCGCCTCATCGGCCTTGTCGCCCAGATCGCCAGAGACTTTGCGGTACACATCCTCATCCCCCGCCTCTTCGAAATCGGCCTTGATGACTTCGCGCGCATAGGCGTCGGCATCATCGCCGGACTTGCCCATCAACTCTGCCGCCCACAGGCCCAGCATCTTGTTGCGCCGCGCCTCGGCTTTGAATTGCATCTCGCTGTCATGGGCGAATTTGTTCTCAAACGCGTTTTCGCGGTCGTCGAAAGAACTCATGGGATATGGCCTCGTAGGTCAGTTGCGTTGATCAAGATATGCGCGCTACGGCGGGGACACGCAAGAGGTGGGCGGGTCCAGAAACAGCCAATTCGGCACATCTATTGCGCCGCCCGCGCCGCTGGCGTATGAGGCCTCAACCTCGCACGAGGCAGTCTCGTGCAGCGTGACGCGAAAGGACGCCCATGGCCCGGCGCAAGAAGATTTACGAAGGCAAAGCCAAGATAATCTATGATGGCCCCGAGCCCGGCACGATCGTTCAGTACTTCAAGGATGACGCCACAGCGTTCAATGCGGAAAAGAAGGACGTGATCGAAGGCAAGGGCGTGCTGAACAACCGTCTGAGCGAGTTCTTTATGACCGGTCTGAACCAGGTTGGCGTGCCGACCCACTTCCTAAAGCGCCTGAACATGCGCGAGCAGCTCTGCCGGTCCTGCGAGATCATCCCGCTGGAAGTGATTGTGCGCAACTATGCTGCGGGCACCATGTCGAAACGGCTGGGGCTGGAAGAAGGCACGCAATTGCCGCGCCCGGTGGTGGAATACTGCCTGAAGAATGACGATCTGGGCGACCCGCTGGTGGCCGAAGAACATATCGCCGCGTTCGGCTGGGCATCGCAGCAGGATATGGACGATATCGTGTCGCTCGCGCTGCGGGTCAACGATTTCATGTCCGGCATCATGTATGGCGTCGGCATCCGGCTGGTGGATTTCAAGATCGAGATTGGCCGCATCTATGACGGCGATTTCATGCGCCTTGTCGTTGCCGATGAAATCAGCCCCGATAGCTGCCGTCTGTGGGACATTGAAACTGGCCAGAAGCTGGACAAGGACGTGTTCCGTCGCGATCTGGGCTCGCTGACGGATGCCTATACGGAAGTCGCGCGGCGGCTGGGCGTGATGCCGAAGACGGCCACTCAATTTGACAAACCGACGCTGATTAACTGACGCCGGGAGCCTCCGGCGGGGATATTTTTGGCAAGATGAAAGAGGAACCGGGCGCGATGAAAGCCAAGGTACATGTAATGCTCAAGACCGGTGTGCTGGACCCGCAAGGGGAGGCCGTGCGCCACGCGCTTGGGGCGATGGGTTTTGATGGGGTCAACGGTGTGCGTCAGGGCAAGGTGATCGAACTCGATCTGGCCGATGGCACGTCCGAGGCGCAAGTCAGCGAGATGTGCGAGAAGTTGTTGGCGAATACGGTGATTGAGAGTTACCGGATCGAG